>DAOPJF010000116.1:0-7554 GCA_035399525.1 Candidatus Krumholzibacteriia bacterium
CGCGCGCGCTGGCGGCGCGGCTGGTGGCGGGCGAGCGCTGGGACCTGGTGTTCAACATCGCCGAAGGGCTGGCCGGCATCTCGCGCGAGGCGCAGGTGCCGGCCCTGCTCGAGGCCTACGGCATCCCCTACACCTTCAGCGACCCGCTGGTGCTGGCCCTGACCCTGCACAAGGGCATGGCCAAGCGGGTGCTGCGCGACGGCGGCGTGCCGACGCCGGCGTTCCACGAGGTGCACGCGGCGGCCGACGTCGACGCCATCGACCTGCCGTTCCCGCTGTTCGCCAAGCCGCTGGCCGAGGGCACGGGCAAGGGCGTCGACGGCCGCTCGACGGTGCGCACCCCGGCCGAGCTGCGCGCGGTGTGCCTGGACCTGCTGGCGCGGTTCCGCCAGCCGGTGCTGGTGGAGCGCTACCTGCCGGGCCGCGAGTTCACCACGGGCATCGTGGGCACGGGCGCGGCGGCGCGCGTGGTGGGCACGACCGAGATCCTGCTGTCGGCCAACGCCGAGGCGGGGGCCTACTCGTTCGTGAACAAGGAGACGTGGGAGGACAAGGTCACCTACCGCCGCGTGCGGGCGGCCGACGATCCGGCGGTCGCGCGGGCCGAGGCCATCGCCCTGGACGCCTGGCGGCTGCTGGGCTGCCGCGACGGCGGGCGGCTGGACCTGCGCTGCGACGAGCACGGCCAGCCCCAGCTCATCGAGCTGAACCCGCTGGCCGGGCTGCGCCCCGAGTACTCGGACCTGGCGCTCATCGCCAAGGCCGAGGGCCTGGCCTACGACGACCTGATCGGCGCCATCGTCGCCTCGGCGAGCGAGCGCGTGGACGCCGGGCGGGGGGCGGGCGATGCGCGTCGCCATCCTGCATAACGAACTGACCGCCGGCGCGGCCGCCGACGAGCTCGACGTCCTGGCGCAGGCCGGGGCCGTGGGCCGGGCGCTGGCCGACCTGGGCCACGAAGCGAGCGTGCTGACCTGCGGGCTGGACCTGGGCGCGGTGCGCGACCGGCTGGCCGAGCTGCGCCCGGACACCGTGTTCAACCTCGTCGAGGGGCTGGCCGGCCACGGCCGGCTGATCGCCGCGGTGCCCTACCTGCTCGAGGCCCTGGGCGTGCCCCAAGCCGGATGCCCCGCCGACGCCATCCACACGACGGGGCACAAGGTGCTGGCCAAGCGGATGCTGGCCGCCGCGGGCCTGCCCACGGCGGCCTGGCTCGGGCCCGACGGTTCCGCGCACGGCCAGGGCGGCGACCGCTGGATCGTCAAGTCGGTGTGGGAGGACGCCTCGCTCGGCATGGACGACGCCGCGGTCACCGGCGGCGGCCCCGCGGCGGCGGCGGCCCTGCTGGCGGCGCGGGCCGACCGGCCAGGCGCGCCCTGGTTCGCCGAGGCCTTCGTCGAGGGGCGCGAGTTCAACCTGGGCCTGCTCGACGGACCCGGGGGACCGACCGTGCTGCCGCCGGCGGAGATCGTCTTCCGCGACTTTCCGCCCGACAAGCCGCGCATCGTGGGCTACGCCGCCAAGTGGGACGAGGGCTCGTTCGAGTTCGACCACACCGTGCGCGTGTTCCCGGACCGGGCCGACGACGGTGCCCTGATCGGCGAGCTCGAGGACCTGGCCCGCGCCTGCTGGACCCTGTTCGGCCTGCGCGGCTGGGCGCGCGTCGACTTCCGGGTCGACGAGAACGGTCGGCCGTTCATCCTCGAGGTGAACGCGAACCCCTGCATCTCGCCCGACGCCGGATTCGCCGCCGGCCTGGCGCGGGCGGGCATCGCCTACGCCGACGCCGTGGGTCGCATCGTGGCTGCGGCGGGCTGAGCCGCCGGCCGCCGGGGAGGGACCCATGTTCCGCATCCGCCGCATCCACGACGACACGCTGCCGGTCAACCGCGAGGCCATCCGGCAGGTGAAGGCCATCCTGCGCGAGCAGTTCGCCGAGGCCCCCAAGCGCGACATCGACGGCCTGACCCAGAAGCTGCGCGATCCGCTGACCCAGCGCCTGCGGGCCATCCTGTACGTGGCCGAGCGGCGCGACGGCCAGGTGCAGGGCTTCGCCCTGGTGCTGCACGAGCCCCGGCTGCACATGGCCTACCTCGACTACATCGCCTCGAGCGCGCGGCTGAGCAGCCGCGGCATCGGCGGCGCCCTGTACCAGCGCGTGCGCGAGGAATGCCGCGAGATGGGCGTGCGCGCGCTGTTCTTCGAGTGCCTGCCCGACGAGCCGGGATCGTGCAAGGATCCGGCGATCCTGGCGGGCAACAAGGCGCGCCTGCGTTTCTACGAGGGCTACGGCGCGCGGCCCCTGGCCAACAACGCCTACGACCTGCCGATCGACGAGACCTCCGACTGCATGCCGGTCCTGGTGGCCGACGACCTGGGCCGCGGCCGGCCGTTGAGGCGGCGCTTCGTGCAGGTCACGGTGCGCGCCATCCTCGAGCGCAAGTACGCCCACCTGTGCCCGCCGGCCTACGTCGAGCAGGTGGTCGCGTCGTTCCGCGACGACCCGGTGGCGATGCGGGAGTTCCGCTACGTGAAGCCCGAGCAGTCGGTCCCGCCCGCCGCGCCGGCGGTGGTCGAGTCGGGCGAGCGCATCGCGCTGTTCGTGAACGACAAGCATGACATCCACCACGTGGCCGAGCGCGGCTACGTCGAGGCGCCGGTGCGCATCACGCGCATCATGGCCGAGATCGGCAAGACATCGTACTTCGAGCGCCTGCCCGCGCGCACGCGCTCGCTCGAGGCCGTGCGCCAGGTGCATGACCGCGACCTGGTCGCCTACATGCGCAAGGTGTGCCTGGCGCTGCCGGTGGGCAAGTCGGTCTACCCGTACGTGTTCCCGGTGCGCAACCCGGACCGGCCGCCGTCCGACCTGGCGGTCACCGCGGGCTACTTCTGCATCGACACCTTCACGCCGCTGAACCGCAACGCGTTCCTGGCCGCGCGCGGCGCCGTCGAGTGCGCGCTGGCCGGCGCCGAGGCCCTGGCCCGCGGCCGCCGGCTGGCCTACGCCCTGGTGCGGCCGCCCGGGCACCACGCCGAGTACCGCGTGTTCGGCGGCTTCTGCTACTTCAACAACTCGGCCATCGCCGCCCACGAGCTGGCGCGGCTGGGCAAGGTCGCCATCCTGGACCTGGACTACCACCACGGCAACGGGCAACAGGACATCTTCTATGCCCGCGACGACGTGCTGACGGTGTCCATCCACGGCAGCCCGCGCTTCGCCTATCCCTACTTCTCGGGCTTCGCCGACGAGCAGGGCGTCGGCGCGGGGCTGGGCTACAACCTGAACCTGCCGCTGCCCGAGAAAGTGGAAGGTCCCCGCTACCGCGAGGCCCTGGGGCAGGCGCTCCGCAGGATCCGCGGCTTCGACCCCGCCGTGCTGGTGGTGGCCCTGGGCCTGGACACGGCCAAGGGCGACCCCACGGGCACCTGGAACCTGACGGCCGACGACCTGCTCGAGAACGGGCGGCGGGTCGGCGAACTGGGCCTGCCCACGCTGGTGGTGCAGGAGGGCGGCTACCGCACCCGCACTCTCGGCCGCAACGCCCGGGCCTTCTTCGAAGGACTTCACAAGGGAGCACGCAAGGCATGAGCAGCATGAACACCGCCATCACCCTGCGCGACGAGGTGCGCCCGGCCGACGTGGCCGCGGTGCGCGACCTCGTGGCGGCCACCGGCTTCTTCTCCGACGTCGAGGTGGCCATCGCCGCCGAGCTGGTCCAGGAGCGCCTGGACAAGGGCGAGGCCAGCGGCTACGAGTTCCTGATGGCCGACCGTGACGGGGTGCTGCTGGGCTACGCCTGCTACGGGCTGGTGCCCTGCAGCACCGTCAGCTGGGACCTGTACTGGATCGCGGTCGCCCCCGCCGCCCAGGGCGAGGGGCTCGGCCGGCGCGTCATCGCCGAGGTCGAGCGCCGCATCGCGGCGGCCGGCGGCCTGGCCTGCTACGCCGAGACCAGCGGCCGCCCGCAGTACGAGCCGACCCGCGCCTTCTACCTGCGCACGGGCTACGACACCGGCGCCGTGTTCCCCGACTTCTACGGGCCCGGCGACGCCAAGTACGTGTTCGTCAAGAGGTTGGACGGCCAGAAGGCCTGAGCCAGGCGCGCCCCGGCGCACGATCCGCTCAACGCCGCCGCCTCCCGTGCCGATACCTGAAGCGAACCGGTCCATCCGCCCGGGGCGGTGCGGACGACGGTTCGGAAGGGATCGGCCCGGTGGGCCTGCGCATCAACACCAACCTCGCGTCGCTGCAGGCGCAGCGGTACCTCATGGAGCACACCCGCAAGGTGGGGCGCGCCATGGAGCGCCTGGCGTCGGGGCTGCGCATCAACCGCGCGGCCGACGATCCGGCGGGCCTGGCCATGAGCGAGAAGCTCGAGGCGCAGATCGCGGCGCTCGACGTGGTGGGGCGCAACGCCGCCGACGGCATCTCGCTGGTGCAGACGGCCGAGGGCGGGCTCGAGACCATGGGTGACCTGCTGGTGCGCCTGAAGGAGCTGGCGGTGCAGTCGGCGTCGGGCCTGCTCAGCGACACCGAGCGCGGCTACCTGCAGCGCGAGTTCGCCGAGCTGGCCAAGGAGGTCGAGCGCACCGCCTCGGCCACCGAGTTCAACGGGCACCGGCTGCTGGACGGTTCGCTGGGCGGCCTGAGCCTGCACGTGGGCATCGGCGACAAGACGTCCAGCGACCTGGTGCTCGACTTCGGCTTCGACGCCAGCGCCGGCGGGACGGGGCTGGACGACGTGTCCGTCGGCACCCTGGCCGACGCCCAGGCCGCGCTCGACAGCCTCGACGGCGTCATCGACACCATCAACCGCCACCGGGCGGGTCTGGGCGCGGCCCAGAACCGCCTCGAGTCGATCATCCGCCAGAACGCCAACCTCGCCGAGAACCTGGCCGCCGCCAACAGCCGCATCCGCGACGCGGACATCGCCGCCGAGATGTCGGCCCTGACCAGCTCGCAGATCATGCAGCAGATGGCGGTCGCGGTGCTCGCCCAGGCCAACAGCCAGCCCAGCCTGGTGCTGACCCTCATCGACCGCACCTTCCTGCGCGGCCGCTAGGGCCCCCTGCCGTCGTCCACCAGCACGCGGTTGCGCCGCTCCTTGGCGCGGTACATGGCGGCGTCCGCCGCCGCCAGCAGGGCCTCGGGCGTGTCGCCCGCGCCCGGCCGCAGCGCTACGCCGATGCTGGCGGTCACCGCCAGCTCGCGGCCCTCCCAGCCGATGGGGACGGTGATGGCGCGCCGGGCCTGCTCGACCCGCGCCTCCAGGGGAGTCGCCGTGCCGTCGGGCCCGATGATGACCGCGAACTCGTCGCCGCCCAGCCGGGCCACCAGGTCGGCGTCGCGGAATGCGCCCTCGAGCCGCCGCGCCACCACCTGCAGCACGCGGTCGCCGGCCTGGTGCCCCCAGGTGTCGTTGACCGGCTTGAAGCCGTCCAGGTCGACGTAGGCCAGGGCCAGGCGGCCGGCGCCGCCGCGGGCGTCCGCGACCCGGCGCTCGAGCGCGAGGTCGAAGGCCGCGCGGTTGGCCAGCCCCGTCAGGGGATCGTGCAGGGCCGCGTGGGCGAAGCGCCGGCGCTCGCCGTCCAGCAGGCCCAGCAGCCGCATGACCACGTTCTCGTAGATCATCAGCCCGACCGTGATGGTGACCGCGAGCATCGTCCAGTCCCACCAGATCCGCATGTACTCGGTGGACAGGAACGGCAACTCGTGGGCGTGCAGGGCGCCGCTGACCGCGAACGCCAGCAGCGTCCAGCCCAGGCCCCAGCGCAGCCCCATGGTCAGGAACCCGTACAGCGGCACCAGCAGCAGCCAGCGCAGCGTGCGATCGACGCCGGGCCCCGAGGCCGCCGTGGCCACCACCGTGATCAGCGCGAAGATCCAGCCCACGAAGACGTTGCCCGCCAGCAGGAACGAGCCCGTGCGGCGGAAGATGAGCAGGCCCACCACGTGCACCAGCACCGTGGCGCCGATGATCAGCCAGTTCAGGGGGGTGTTCTGCAGGGGCCAGGCGTAGCCCGCCCACGCGCCCAGGGGGCGCGTGAACAGGAAGACCAGGCCGTTGAAGATGAGGACCGCGACGAGGACGCGGGCCCGGAACAGCACTTCCGGGCTGGCGTCCCGCACCGACTGCGGGATGAACGGGTTGATGATCCGCGCGGCGATCGCGCGGCGGCGGCTGCGCTCCATCGTGCCCTCGGCGCCCGCTGGTCCAGGGCGCGGGACGATCGTCCGTCAACCGGGCGGCGCGGTCAAGCCCCGGGCACGGCCGGCAGGGCGGACGGCGCCGTCCGCCCGCGGCGACGCACCCAGCGCCAGGCGCGCGCCAGGCCCCAGCCCCAGCGCGTGAAGATCCAGTACAGGGCCGGGATGGTGGACAGGATCAGCACCGTGCTGCTGGTCAGCCCGCCGATCGAGCTGAGCGCCAGGTTCTCCCAGATGTCCTTGCCCTCGGACAGGTCCTTCTTGTACAGCAGCGGCAGCAGGCCGGCGATGGTCGTGCCGCTGGTCAGCAGGATCGAGCGCATCTGGATGCGCGTGCCGTCGACGATGGCCGTGCGCAGGATGCGCTGCCGCTCGGCGCCGTCCAGCCGCCACAGGTCGAAGCCGCCCAGCCGCGCCTTGGCGGGCACCGCGTCCGCGTCGTGGCCCGCCGCGGCGACCAGGGCGCGCACCTCCAGCCGGTAGCGGTTCACCAGCAGGATGGCGTTGTTCACCACGATGCCGAACATCAGGATCAGGCCGATGCGCGCCGACGAGTCGAACTCGGTGCCCGTGCCCCAGTACACCGCCACCACGCCGACGCCCGCCATGGGCAGCGCCAGCAGCACCAGCAGCGGCAGGGTGAAGCTCTCGAACATGGCCGCGAGCGCCATGAAGATGAACGCCACCGTCAACAGGCCGGTCTGGGTCAGCGCATCCTCCTCGTCCTCTTCCATCTGCTCGCCCGACATGTCCTCGGCGGTGTAGCCGTAGGGCAGCTCGATGCCCGCCAGGATGTCGGCGATGAACCGCCGCCGCATGGCGTCGGTGCCGATGTACTCCCAGTTCACCTGCTGGCTGTAGCGCTGGTCGTGGCGGTTGATCGAGCTGATCTCGGGCCGCTGCTCGATGCGGATCAGCCGCCCGAGCTGCACCTTCTGGCCGCGGCTGGTGGTCATGGTGCGCCCGAGGATCTGGTCGTACTCGATCTCGTCGGCGTCGGCGAAGCTCATCATCAGGCGCTGGTCCTCGCCGTCGAGCACCATGTGCCAGGGCGTCTCGACGCCGAGCAGGCGGCGGATGTGGCCCATGACCTCGGCCATGGACAGCCGGTGCTGCGCCAGGGCCTCGCGGTCCAGGATGACCACCGTCTCGTCGGTGCTGTTGCGGCTGAAGCGGTCGCCGCTGGTCAGGCGCGGGTTGCGCACGCGGCGGTTGCGGTCCAGGCGCGCCAGCACGCCGTCGGACAGTTCCTTGAGCTCCTTCGAGTTGTACCCGGTCAGGCGGATGGTCGAGTTGCTCATGCCGCCGCCGCGGCCGCCCTTCATGTAGGGGTCGCCGAAGCC
>DAOPJF010000117.1:0-7532 GCA_035399525.1 Candidatus Krumholzibacteriia bacterium
CCTTCATGGGCTGCATCATAGTCGCCCGTCTTATAGTTGGTAACGGCCCTGTTGAACTGCACCATAGCCTGCTTATCAAGCAAGCCATGCTGCGTGTAGTACTTGAGCGCGCGATCGTACCAAACCAACGACATACGAAAGAATGAAGTCTGGCGATAGAGCAGTCCAAGGTAATTTGCCGCCTGCGCAGAGAACGCACCTTCTTCGGCGACAACGAATAGTGCGCGGGCGATCTCTGCATCTTCAACTGCGGCGGCAGTCTGTCCGAGGTTCGCATTTGCATAAGCACGGAAGAAGCGCAAGAACCCGGCGTGCCGGAACCCTATTGTCTGCTCCACTGCAAGAGCATCGTTTGTCGACTGATAGACCTGCTCCCATTCAGCGCGGCGGACAGCGGCCCACAAGAACGCGATCTGCAAGTCACCATCTACGGGTATCGACTGTTCTGCTACCAACGAACGAACGCTCTGCAGCCCGTCCTCGTTACTCGCGATTGCGCAGCAAAGGGCATAGAGACCTAGTGGTGCACCAAGTGTGATCCCGTCGTTGATCAATGAGGCTGTGGCGTTGTTGATACCGAATTCAAGAACTGCGCAGCCTTCAAGGTACCGCTCAGCTCTATATAGGTCTTGCGCCTTGCGATAGATCGCCCGCGGCATGACGAGTGAATTGGCAGCAACGATACGGCTCAACGGCATTCGAGCGCCTCCGTATCCTGCAGCCAGTTGGAAGGGAGGATGATAATGTACACGCCAAGATCCGGGGCGAAAGAGACCAACACGATTGAATCGATGACAATTGCACGGTGTTCGACGCGATTGTTCGTGTCGCCGCCTAGTAGGTCAGAAGATCCTCCACCTCCACCTATGGCACCGAGTCCGTCACCGGGATCCCCCTCCACCCCATCCCGCCCGTTCACGCGATCTTCGCGGGCGAGCGCGCTCAGCGGCGACGACAGCAGCAACGCCAGCGCGACCAGGGCCATGAGGGCCTGGCGTAGCCACGTGTTCCAAGCGTGAGACATGGATCGATCTCCCTTTGCAATGCGGCGTCGGCGGGGGTGGGTCCTCCGGCCGCTGGATCGTGCCGATGTCAGTGCATTGTGTTCGTGCTGCTGGCGGAGCAAGAATCGCGTTCGAAAGAGGGATCATATACGAGAATCTGCACCCGTGTCAACGGGCGATGTCGCAATGGGTTACGGGCGGCGCTAAGGGAATTCCCTTGCGATCCAAGGGCTTAGCGGACTGGGTTGATCGGCGTCAATTTGCCGGGGTTCAGAAACCGGCGAGATGCCTGTACGCCGCCTCGCTGCGCACCCGCGCATCGGGCACACCGCCGCCCACCGTGAAGTGGTACAGGCTCTGCCAGTCCATGCCCTCGAGGCCCAGCAGGCGGTGCACCTCGTCGTCGAAGAAGCAGCCGATGCCGGTGCCCTGCACGCCGGCGGCCTCGGCCTCCAGGTACAGCATCTGGCCGATGGCGCCGCATTCCCAGAACAGGCGCGCGTACATGGCGGCCCCGCCCGCCTCGATCACCGGGGCGAACCGGGCCAGCATGGCCGCGGCAAAGGCGCCGTCGGCGGCGATGTCCTGGTGGCAGCTGAGGTCGCGGGCCACCGCGCGCACGTCGCCGGCGCCCAGCTGGAACAGGGGCAGGTCGGCCGGCGCCCCCGGAACCGATGCCCACATGGCCGAGGGCCTCAGCGCCGCCTTCAGCGGGTCGAGGTGCCCCGGGTCGCGCACCAGGGCGTACAGTCCCGGCGCCAGGCCGTCGACCCGGTGCACGAACAGCACCAGCGAGACGGCGGGGGCCCAGGGCAGAACGCCGAACGGGCGCGGCGCGCCGCCGGGCAGCAGGCGGCCCATCAGCCCGAAGAAGGCCTCGGCCGACATCGACGTGCGGCCGTCCATGCTGACGGCGCTGCGGCGGCCGCGCACCAGGGCGGTGAAGCGGGGCGTGCGCAGCTCGGTCGGCGCCGCGGGGGCGCATGCCCCCCGGGGGGCACTCGGTCCGCCGGGCCACCGGGCGGCCTCGCGCACCTCGTCGATGATCGGCCACGTCTGATGCGCGCCGCTCAGGGGTTCGGCCCGGCCCTGCCACGGTCCGCCCGCGGCCAGGGCCGCCAGGTCGGGGGTGGCCGCCGGGGCCGGTCTTCCCGTCGTGTCGATGACCAGCAGCAGGTCGGGATGGTCGGCCTCCGGGCCTTCGCGCCGGTCACAGCCCAGGAACGCGCCCAGCGCCTCGTCGTCGGGCTCGGTCACCAGCTGCGCCGACCAGCCCAGGGCCGCCGCGGCCAGGTCGACCGCCGCCAGGGCGTGGCCCACGTCGTGGCTGCAGTACCGGTAGGCGCGCTCGCCGTACTTCCAGGCCTCGCGCCAGGCGATCGAGCTGAGGGCCAGCAGCAGGCGGCCGGCGCCGGGCGCCTCGGCCCAGGCGTGGGGGGCGAGGTCGCGGCAGCGCTCGAGGGCGTGCGCGTCGGGGCGGTAGTGGAACAGGGCCGGGCCGTCGGCCAGGCCGGCGTCCGGGCCCGCGGCCAGCCAGCCCTCGGTGGGGTGCAGGTTGCCGCTGGACGGGTTGACCCGCAGCGCCCACCGCGACAGGACCCGGCCGTCGGGGCCGTCGACCTGCTTCCAGGCGGCCAGGGCCAGGCTGGTCATCAGCAGGCGGCTGACGGTCGACGGGTTCAGCGGGGCGGGCGGCAGGGCGCCGGCGGGCACCAGGTCCCAGGCCGGATCGGGGTCGGGCGACGGCGCCGGCAACGCCGCCAGGGGCGCGCCGGCCAACCGCAGGAACGGGTCGGGCTGGGTGGCCCAGTCCAAGAAGCCTAGGGAGCGGGCATAGCGATGCGGCCGGTGTTTTGTCTCGTCGTGATACCGGTATACAGTATTCTGAATATCGCCCATGGCCCGCATCGCCTCCTTTCCCTTGGCGCGTCACAAGATAGCGGCAAGGGTGGCGTCCCGCCGCAAAGACACGACCGCCGGCTCCCTGCGCGGGGGCCGGCGGTCGTTCGAGCGATGCGGACGCCGTCGAGCGCCTTGCCGGTCGGCTACTTGCCCGCCGGGGTCAGCGCGGGCTTGGCCTCGACCTTGTGGCCGGACGGCGCGTCGCTGCGCTTGTCCGAGCCCATCGAGCAGTTGCCCTCGAAGAACACGCCCTCGTCGATGACCAGGCGCTTGGTCTTGATGTCGCCCTCGACGTGCGAGCCGCTCTGCAGCTCGATCTTGTTCTCGGCGGTGATGTTGCCGAACAGCTGCCCGCCGATGATGGCGTTCTTCACCGACACGGTGCCGTGCACCACGCCGGTCTTGCCGATCACAAGGCTCTCGGGCGTGCCGATGTCGCCCTTGAATTCGCCCTCGATGCGCAGGGTGCCGCGCACTTCGACCTTGCCGTCGAACTTGCAGCCCTGGGCGATGATCGAGGTCTGGCCCGCCGACACGGCCTGGTTCTCAGGTTCTTTTCCGAACATCGTCGTCCTCCTTGGCCGGGCGGCCAGCCCGGTGTTCGTGCCGATCGCGGGGGCGGCCGGCTCCCGCGTTCTCCTGCTGACATCGTCGTGGCGCGCGTTCCTCGCCCGCCGTCATCGGGGTCGTGGCCGATGCGCTCAGCGCGCCGGCGGATCTCCCGGGATCACACTGCGCGGATCGACGGCTTCGCCCTGCTGCCAGACCTCGAAGTGCAGATGCGTGGCGGTCGCCTGTCCGGTGCGTCCCATATATGCGATGACCTGCCCGGCCTCGACCCGGCTGCCTTGTTCCACGAGAACGCGGCTGCAGTGGCCGTAGACAGTCAGATAACCCAAACCATGCTGGATTTCAACAAAGTTTCCCAGGTCCTCGGCCGTCCCCGCCCGGGCCACCGTGCCGGCGCCCGCCGCCCGGATGGGCGTCGATTCGTTGCCGGCGATGTCGAGGCCCAGGTGGGGCAGCTGGCCCCGGGCCGGGTTCCCGGCAAGATACTCCTGGGTGACCGGACCCGCCGCCGGCCATTGGTCCGGGGCCGGGCTCATGGCCACGGCGGCGGCCCGGCGCATGCCCTCGGCGGCCGAGGTGGGGCCCCGCTCCAGCCAGGCGGCCAGCGAGTCGGCGGCCACCGGGTCGACGCCCTCGACCCCGAGCATGACCAGCAGCTGCTCCTGCATGCGGCGCAGGTCCTCGAGCTCGCGCGACAGGACCGCCGTCTTGTCCAGGTCGGCCTGGGCGGCGGCCAGTTCCCGCTCCAGCTGACCGATCCTCTGCCGGTCGCCCGCGTTGCCGGCGAACACCACCATCAGCGCCACCAGCAGCCCGGTGAACACCAGGCCCAGCACCACCAGCACGGCGAGCGCGCCGCGGGTGATGCCGTACTCGCGGGTCGAGCCGCCGTCGGGCATCAGCAGGATGCGCGTGTGCTTGGGGATAGCCAAGGATTGCCAGCTCCGTCGGGTCAGGCGTCGTCGTCCAGCAGCGCGGTCCGGGCCGCGCCTTCGCGGGCGCGGGGCAGCCAGAGCCGGAAGATCGTACCCTTTCCGGGCGTGCTGTCCAGCTCGATGCGTCCGCCGTGCTCATGCACGATCCGCGCCACGATCGACAGGCCCAGGCCCGTGCCCTTGCCGTAGTCCTTGGTGGTGAAGAAGGGCAGGAACACGTTCTCCTGGTGCTCGGCCGGGATGCCCTCGCCCGTGTCGGCGAAGGTGATCAGCAGCTCGCCGGGCTCGACCGGGGTCACGGTGATCGCGATGCGCCCGCCGTTCGGCATGGCGTCCAGGGCGTTGGCCATGAGGTTGAAGAACACCTGCGACAACTCGTTGCGGTTGCCGTAGACCCAGGGCTCGCCCTCCGCCTGGACCACCGCCTCGACGCCGGCCACCGTCAGGTTCTTCTCCATCAGGAACACGGTCTCCTCGATGGGCTCCATCAGGTTCATGCGCGAGCGCTCGCTGCCGGTGGGCCGCGCGAAATTCAGCAGGCCCTTGATGATGCCGCGGCACTGCTCGGTCTGGCGGATGATGCGGCGCACGTCGTCGGCCTGGTCCTCGTCGCAGGTCGAATCCTCGAGCATCTGCGCCGACAGCAGGATCGAGCCGAGCGGCGTGTTCAGCTGGTGCGCGATGCCCGCGGCCAGCTGCCCGATGCCCGCGAGCTTCTCGGTCTCGCCCATGCGCGTCTCGAGCTGCTTTTCGCTGGTGATGTCGCGCGCGATGACCACGAACGCGCCGGCCTCGTCGCCCAGCGGGCCCGCGTCGGCGCGGATGGCCGAGACCGTGAGGTTGATGGTGCGCTGCGTCGCGGACGGTCCGCCCTCGCGTCCGACCAGCACCTCGTAGGTGAGGCTGCGCCCGGTGCGGCGCACGTCGCCGAAGACCTGCTCGACCCTCAGGTCGCTCGGCCGCTGCAGGCCGAGGTCGAGCTGCTCGATCCCGTGGCCCAGCGCGTTGCGCCGCGGCACGCGGAAGAGCTGCTCGGCCATCTTGTTCCACTCCTGCACGCGGCCGTCCTCGTCCAGCAGGAAGACCGCCTCGCCGGCGTGGTTGATGATGTTGCGGTACTTCGCCTCGCTGCGCCGCAGCCGCAGCTGCGCCAGCTCGCCGGTGCGCAGGCGGAAGAACGAGCTCCAGCCCAGCACCAGCACGAAGAACTGGAACAGGCCCTCGCCCAGCAGGCCGGTCAGCACGTCGCCGCCGCGCCACTCGCGGTGCCACAGCATGTGCAGCGAGCCGGCCTCGTGGTAGTGGCGCGAAACGTTGGCGAGGTTCACCACGAGGTACGCGGCCGACGCGAGCGTCAGCGCGTAGAGGAACAGGCGCAGGCGCTGCGAGCGTCCCGGCCTCAGCCATGATCGCAGACCGCTCACAGCTGCGTGTCCACGCCCATCATCTTCAGCAGGCGCATCAGGTCTTCGTCGCCGTAGAACCGCAGGCTGATGGTGCCCTTGCCCGTCTTCGCGTCGCGCTCGATGACCGCGGGCGAACCGTAGGCCTGCTCGACGCGCTCGCGCAGCGCGCGCACCGCCGGATCGCTCTCGGTGCGCGCGACCGCGGCGCGCTTGCGCGACGGCTTCGCGCCGCCGGCCTGCACGCGCTTCTCGACGTCGCGCACCGACAGGCCGCGGCTGACGGTGAGCTTCGCCAGCTGCATGCGCGCCGCGCCCGCGGGCAGGCCCAGCAGCACCTTCGCGTGGCCCGGCGTCAGGCGCCGGTCCTGCAGCATGAGCAGGATCTCCTTCTCGAGCGTCAGCAGGCGCAGCATGTTCGCCACGCTGCTGCGCTTCTTGCCCAGCATCTCGGCCAACTCCTCCTGCGTGGCGCCGTAGGCGTCCATGAGGTTGCGGTAGGCCTCGGCCTCCTCGACCGCGCCCAGGTTCTCGCGCTGGATGTTCTCCAGCAGCGCGACCTTCAGCGCCTCGGTCTCGGCGTAGCTGCAGATCAGGGCCGGCACCTCGGCCAGGCCCGCCAGGCGCGCGGCGCGCACGCGGCGTTCGCCGGCCACCACGCTGTAGGCCAGGGTGCTCGCCGGGGCCGTGCTCTCGGGGTGCTGCTTGGCCTTCTGGCCGGGCTCGAGGCGCCGCACCAGGACGGGCTGGAGGATCCCGACCTGGCGGATGGACGCCGCAAGCTCCTCTAAGCTGTTGTCGTCAAATATTTTACGTGGCTGGTCGGGGTTGAAGCCGATGGCTTCGAGGGCGACCTTGCGCACCGCCTCGGCGGGTTCGCCAGGCACCGGCGCCCCGCGCAGGTCGGCTCCCTGGATGAGGGCGGACAGCCCCTTGCCCAACACTCGGTCCTTGCTCATGGCGTCGGTCCTCCTCCAGGCGGTCGCCGTCAGGGGTTCTGGGCGATCACTTCGCGGGCCAGGTCCAGGTAACTCTGCGCACCGACGCACTCGACGTCGTACAGCAGGATGGGCTTGCCGAAGGACGGCGCCTCGCTCAACCGCACGTTGCGCGGGATCTTGGTCTCGTAGACGGTCTGGCCGAAGAAGTCGATGGCCTCCTCGGCGACCTGGTTCGAGAGCTTCAGGCGGCGGTCGTACATGGTCAGCAGCACACCCTCGAGCCGCAGCTCGGGGTTCAGGCTGCGCTGGACCAGTTGCACGGTGCTCAACAGCTGGCTCAGGCCCTCGAGGGCGTAGTACTCGCACTGGATGGGGATCAGCACCGAATCGGCGGCGGTCAGGGCGTTCAGGGTCAGCAGGCTCAGGCTGGGCGGCGTGTCGATAATAATATAGTCATACCGCTCGCTCAGCGGACGCAGCACCTTCTTCAGGAAGTGCTCGCGCTGGGGCTCGCCCACCAGTTCGATCTCGGCGCCGGCCAGGCGGCGGTCCGCCGGCATCAGGTCCAGGAAGCCCAGCAGCGTGTGCTGGATGGCCTGACTTGCTTCGGCGACGCCCAACATGAACTCATAACTGGTTGCCCCGTTGGGCGTTATCCCAACTCCACTGGATGCGTTGCCCTGCGGGTCGAGGTCGACCACGAGCACGCGCTTCTCGGCGACGGCCAAGCTGGCCCCGAGGTTCACGGCGGTCGTGGTCTTGCCGACGCCGCCCTTC
>DAOPJF010000118.1:0-7444 GCA_035399525.1 Candidatus Krumholzibacteriia bacterium
CATCTTGGTCAGGAACCAGGGGAACTGGGCCACGCCCATGTAGGCGCCGGTGCGACCCTCGGGGGCGATCTCGGCGGCGTACTGCAGGAAGCGGGGCTGCCACATGGCCTCGCCGAAGGTCATGACCAGCAGGAAGGCGATCAGCAGCCATACGCTGGTGCCCAGCGCCAGCAGGAACGCCGGGGCGGCCATCACGAAGGTGCCGATGATCATCATGTTGTAGACGTTCCGCTTCTGGGTGACCGCGGTCACCATCGGGACCATGATGAAGACCAGGATCGGGTTGAGGTTCGAGAAGAACTCGAAGCGGTCGCTCACGAAGCCGCCCTCGAAGGCGCGCTCGAGGTACTGGGGCAGGATCAGCCAGTTGTACGTGAACAGGGTCTGGACCGGGATGAGGGCGAAGATGAAGAAGAAGAACTTCACGTCCGCCAGCGGATGGTTCGCCAGCCAGCGGTACGAGCCGCCCAGGGTCCGCGGCGCGACGGCCAGGATGCCGATCAGCGCGACCATCAGGCCGCCCACGACGGGCGCGATCTTGGCCGGCAGCAGCAGCCACGCCGTGGCCGCCAGCACGGCCAGGGTCACCCACATGTGCGGGGGCAGCTTGCGGTTGGCGGCGGCGGCCTCGATGGCGGCCGGGGTCTCGGCCGCGGGCTTGGTGCCCTCGGCGGCCTCCATCTCCTTGCGTTCGCGCTCGGCCCGCTCGATGGCGTCGCGCTCGACCCTCGGCGTCAGCAGCAGCCAGGTGGCCAGCAGGCCCAGCACCGTCAGGCCCGTGTACACCCAGAAGGCGCCGGTGATGCCCACGCGCTCGCGCACGAACGAGAAGAAGCTCGGCAGCCAGCCGCCCAGGTTCATCAGGGCGTAGAGCATGGCGTAGCCCATGCCGGCGGTCTTGGGGTTGGTGAACTTGCGCACGCCCGCGTAGGCGGCGGGCTGGTACATGCCGTAGCCGACGACCACCAGCAGGATGCCGGCCATGGTCATCAGGTGCATGTTCGACCACAGGCCCGGCTCGGGGAACACGTTCGGCGCCGCCGACCAGACGATGCGCCCGGCCAGCAGGAACAGGAACGCCCAGATCAGCGTGGTGCGGACGCCCTTCTTGTCGGCGACCGAGCCGAGGAAGAACATCGAGATGGTGATGCCCGCCGTCAGGACCATCACCATGTGGTGCGAGTTGACGTCGGGGTTGGCGGTGCCGGCGAAGACGAAGTCCGAGAAGTGGATCGCCAGGTAGCCGAGCATGCCGAAATAGACCCAGCCTTCGAGGAAGTAGGCCAGGTTGATGCCCCACAGCGCCCGCGGCGCGTGCACGAGGTCGATGAAGGGCTGGATGATTTCCTGGAGAGGGCTCTGCTGCTTGTCGCCCGAGGGCACCTGGGCCATGGTGGCCGCCTTTCTTGTGGTCTGCCCGGTGGGGCCGGGATCGTCAAGGCGGTGGGCAATGCCCTTCCCCGCCGTAGGTTATCCAATCAGACGCCGGCTTGGCCGTCCAGCGCCGTTTCCAGCCGGCCGCGGATGGCCGCCCGGGCGGCGGCCGCCGCCGCCTCGCTGGCCTCCAGGGCCCGCCGGGCCGCCGCCAGGGCCTCGGCCCCGAACGCGGGCTCGGCGCCCTGGTCCATCCCCCCGAGGGACTCGAGGTTGATCAGCACGTTGTAGTAGGCGCCCTCGGCCCCGGCCATGGCGGTCAGGACCGCCACGCCGGCGTCGCTGAGACTCGGCGCGTTGCCGATGCGGGCGATCTCGTCGGCCAGCCGCAGCAGCTCGGGCACGGCCTCGAGCACCGCCAGGGGCACGCGGGTGGCGCCGCGGGTGGCATCGGCGACAGCCTGGTCGCGGGCGGCGGCCTGGTCGGGGCTGCCCTTGGGCAGGCCGAAGGCGGCCATGACCGCGTTGAAGGCCTCGGTGTCGTGGTCCATGGCCGCCAGGAACGAGTCCTTCAGCTCCTGGCCGCGCACCGCGATCGCCTTCACCCGGTCCTGCACGGCGTCGTATTTCTTCTTGCCCACCGTCAAGTTGGCCACCATGGCGACCAGGGCCGCGGCCTGGGCGCAGCACAGGGCGGCGACCGAGCCGCCGCCGGGGGCGGGGCTGTCGGTGGACAGCTCGTCCAGGAATTCCCGGTTGGTCATGGACACCAGAGGACCGTCGCCCAGGCCGGCGCGGTACTCGATGACCTTGTCGGCGGCGTCGAAGGGGCCGAGGTCGCGCAGGCCGAGGCTCTGGATGGCGGTCTCCAGCAGCTGCCGGCGGGGCAGTCCGGGCGACTGGCCGGCCTGCTGCTGGTAGAAGCGGCCGGCGGCCAGCAGGTCGCCCTCCGGGACCAGGCCCACCAGCTCGCTGCCGGTCACGCGCACGCCGCGGTCGCGGGCGCTCAGGCGGCAGGCCTCGAAGGCCTGGTGCGGCTTGGTGACCGTCGTGTTGACCAGGTTGATGGACACCTGGGCGCGGTCGTACTCGGGGATGACCCAGCCCACGGCCTTGCAGGCCTCCAGGCGGTAGGGGCCGGGCACCATGACCTGGTTGCCGGCGGCGTCGCGCACGATCTCGCCGCGCGCGTCGCGCTGGGCGCGGCCGGCCTCCTTGATGTCCAGGGCGATCTGCCCGGCGGCGGCCTTGCTGCGCGTGTTCAGGTTCACGTTGTAGGCGACCAGGAAGCCGCGGGCCGCCACGTTGGTGGCGCCGGTGCGGCGGCTGCGCTCGTTCCAGGCGTTGGGGCCGAAGTCGGGCTCCCACTCGGGGGTGCCGAGCTTGGTCGGCAGCGCCTCGTACTCGCCCTTGCGCAGGTTGGCCAGGTTGCGCCGCGCGGGGCGCGAGGCGGCCTCCTCGTAGAGGTAGACGGGGATCTGCAGCTCGTCGCCGATGCGGCGGCCCACCTGGCGCGCGATGTCCACGCACTCGGCCATGGTCACGCCGGATACGGGCACGAAGGGGCAGACGTCGGTGGCGCCGTGACGCGGGTGCGCGCCGTGGTGGCGGGCCATGTCGATGAGCTCGGCCGCGCGCTTGACCACGCGGAAGGCGGCTTCGGCCACGGGGGCGGGCTCGCCGATGAACGTGATCACCGTGCGGTTGGTCTCGGCGCCGGGGTCGACGTCCAGCACGCGCACGCCCGCCACGTCGCGGGCCGCGGCGACGACCGCCTCGATGATCGCGGCGTCACGGCCCTCGCTGATGTTGGGCACGCACTCGACCAGCTTCCTCATGCTCCGTCTCCCGGTTGGCGTTCCGTCGCCCGGCGGCCCCGCAGGGGACCCGCGGCGACGATCCAAGATAGCCTGCGGGCCGCGCGAATTCCAGCCCCCGCCGCGTTCCCGGTCCGGGCATGCAACCTCCCGCCTCCGGCGTGCGTCTCCTGTTCCGTGACGCCTGAAGTCACCCCCCGTACCTCACCCGACCCTGGAGCGAGTTTCATGAAGAGGAAAGCCGTCCTGTGGACCCTGGCCGCCGTCGTCGTCGTCGCGGGCGGGGGCGCCGCCCTGATGAAAACGGGTGTTCTGCCCTTCGGGCGGGGGGCGGTGGCCGGCGCCGGAGCCGCCCTGGCCGACACCGTGGCCGCCGGCGACACGTCCGGCGGGGACAAGGCCGCCGGCGACAAGGACGCTCCGCCGGCCGTGCCGGTCGAGTTGGCCCTGGTCGAGGGCCGCGGCATCAGCGCCTACTACCGGGCCGCCAGCGTGGTGGAGGCCGACCGGCTGGTGGACGTGGTCGCCCGCAGCCGCGGGCGCGTGCGCACCGTGGCGGTCGAGGAGGGCGACTGGGTCGAGCAGGGCGCCGTGCTGGCCGAGCTGGAGAACGACCGCGAGCGCATCCAGCTGGAGAAGGCCGAGCTTTCCCTGCGCGACAAGGCGCGTCAGCTGGACCGCAGCCGGCAGATGCTGGACGAGGCCCTGATCTCGCGCAAGGAGTTCGACGACCAGGAGTCGGCCTGCAAGCTCGCCGAGGCCGAGCGCGACCTGGCGGCCATCACCCTGGAGGAGACGCGCGTGCGCGCGCCCTTCGCCGGCCGCATCACCGAGCGCAAGGTCGTGCCCGGCCAGCAGGTCGAGCCCGGCACCCCCACGTTCAACCTGGGCGACTTCACGCCCCTGCGGGTGCGCGTGCACCTGCCCGAGGCGGTGGCCCGCAAGGTCCACGCCGGCCAGCGCGTGCTGGTGGCGCCCGAGTCCTCGGACGAGGACTGCGAGGCGGTCGTCGAGCGCGTCGCCCCGGTGGTCGACCCGGCCACCAGCACCGTGCGCCTGACCCTGCTGCTGGACGACGCGGCCGGCCTGCGCGTCGGCGGCTTCGTGAAGGTCCGCATCACCACCGACCGGCGCCAGGACGCACTCGCGGTGCCCAAGACGGCGCTGGTCGAGGAGGGCGCCCTGCGCAGCGTGTTCGTGGCCGAGGCCGACACCGTGCGCAAGGTCGAGATACGCACCGGCCTGTACGACGAGACCCACGTCGAGGTCCTCGAGGGCGTGTTCGCCGGCGACCGCGTCGTGACCATGGGGCAGGGCGGCCTGCGCACCGGCACGCACATCGAGGTGCTGAACGCCGAGGCCGCGGGCATCGCCGGGAACGCGCCGGCGGCCGACGCCCTGGCGCGCGCGGAGTAGCCATGAAGATCATCCGCTTCGCCGTCACCCATCCGGTCACCGTCTGGATGGTGACCCTGGCCGCCGTGGTCTTCGGGCTGACCTCCCTGGGCCGGCTGGACATGCGCCTGCTGCCGGAGATCCGCTACCCGAGCCTGACCGTGCAGACCGACTTCCCGGGCACCGCGCCCGTGGATGTGGAGAACCTGGTCACGCGGCCGCTGGAAGAGGCGGTGGGCGTGGTGGCGGGCCTGCGGAAGGTGCATTCCATCAGCCAGTCGGGCCTGTCGCAGATCACGCTCGAGTTCGACTGGGGCACGCCCATGGACTATGCGGCCCTGGACGTGCGCGAGAAGATCGACCTGGTGCGGCTGCCGCGCGAGGCGACGGTGCCGGTGCTGCTGAAGTACGATCCGGCGCAGGAGCCGGTGCTGCGCATCGGCCTGTCGGGCTCGGCGCCCCTGGTGCAGCTGCGCGCGACGGCGGACGAGGTGCTCAAGAAGGAGATCGAGGCGCTGTCCGGCGTGGCGGCGGCCCAGGTCTCGGGCGGCCTCGAGGAGGAGATCCGGGTCGCGGTGGACGAGGACCGCCTGGCGGCCCTGGGGCTCTCCATCGGCCAGGTGAACACGGCCCTGGCCCAGGAGAACATCAACGCCTCGGGCGGGCGCCTGCGGGACCGCGGCGCCGAGTACATCGTGCGCACCCTCAGCCGGTTCGCCACCCTCGAGGACATCGAGCGGGTGACCGTCGGCACCGCCGCCGGCCGTCCCGTGCGCCTGGGCGAGGTGGCCGTGGTCGAGCGCACCCACAAGGAGCGCACCACCATCACCCGCATCGACGGCCGCGAGAGCGTCGAGATCGCCGTCTACAAGGAAGGCGACGCCAACATCGTGGACACCGCCCGCCGGGTGCAGGCCG
The DNA here is from genome assembly GCA_035399525.1 of Candidatus Krumholzibacteriia bacterium. Taxonomy (GTDB): domain Bacteria; phylum Krumholzibacteriota; class Krumholzibacteriia; order LZORAL124-64-63; family LZORAL124-64-63; genus JACZKN01. Next base: position 5,505 of record DAOPJF010000118.1, read on the forward strand.
ACGTCGAGGCGCTGCAGAAGCGGCTGCCGCCGTCCATGCGCATGGAGGTGCTGTTCGACCAGTCCACCTTCATCGCCGCGGCGGTGCGCGAGGTGCGCGACAACGCCATGCTGGGCGGCCTGCTGGCGGTGCTGGTGCTGTTCGTCTTCCTGCGCGACCTGCGCAGCACGTTCATCATCGGGCTGGCGATCCCCGTGTCCATCGTCGCGACGTTCATCCTGATGCTCACGCGCGGCGTGTCGCTGAACGTGATGTCGCTGGGCGGCCTGGCGCTGGGCGTGGGCATGCTGGTGGACAACTCGATCGTGGTGCTGGAGGCCATCCACCGGCGCCGCGAGGAGAACCCCGCCGAGCCCGGCGGCGAATCGGCGGCCCGCGGCGCGGCCGAGGTGGCCGGCGCCGTCACGGCCTCGACCCTGACCACCCTGGCCGTGTTCGTGCCCATCGTCTTCGTGGTGACGGGCGTGGCCGGGCAGATCTTCCGCGACCAGGCCCTGACCGTCACCTTCGCGCTGGCGGTCTCGCTGGTGGTCGCGCTCACCTTCACGCCCATGGCGGCGGCCTTCGGCCGGCGCGGGGGCGGGATCCGGCCCGCAGGCGAGGCGGGGGGCGAGCCGTCGCTGACGGACGCCCGGGCGGATCGGACCTGCGCCGCGGTGCCGGAGGCCGGGTCCGGATGGTTCGCTTCCTGGTCCCCTCCCGCCCGAGAAGGCCGCCGCCTGTCGCGCTGGCTGAAGCTGGCCGGCCTGTTCCTGGTCGTCGGGCTGCCGCTGGCGGTGGGCCGCGGGCTGAAGCTCGTCGGCGGCCTGCTGCGCCGGCTGCTGCTGCTGGTGCTGTGGCCGCTGACGGCGGTGTTCGAGCGCACCTTCCCGGCGGTGCAGGACGGCTACGCCCGCGCCCTCGGCATGGCGCTGGGGCACCGGGTCCTGGTGCTGCTGCTGGCGGGCGCGGTGGCCGGCGGCGCAGCGCTGCTGTGGCCGCGCCTGGGCGCCGAGCTGGTGCCGCCGCTGGCCCGTGGCGAGTTCACCCTGGCCCTCGAGCTGCCCGAGGGGACGCCGCTGAGCCGCACCGACGCGGTGACGGCGGCCTTCGCCCACGACCTCGCCGAGCTGCCCCAGATCGCCATGGCCGCCGGAGCGGCCGGCGTCTCGCGCGAAGGCGGCACCACCGCCGAGCGCCGCAAGGAGAACTGCGCCGAGGTGCACGTGCGCCTGGCGGGGCGCGACGCCGCGGCCGAGGCCGAGGCGCTCGAGGCGATCCGCGCGGTGCAGCGCCGGTACCCCGACCTGGGCCTGGAGCTGCGGCGCGAGACGCTGCTGGCCTTCGGCGCGCCGGTCGAGATCGACGTGTACGGCTACAACCTTCGTGACCTGCAGGCGACCGCCGATCTGGTGGCCTCCCGTGCGGCCGCCGTGAACGGCCTGCGCGACCTGCGCGTGAGCATGGTGCCCGGCTCGCCCGAGGTGCAGGTCACATTCGACCGGGACAAGCTCGCCAGGCTCGGCCTGAGCCTGGGCGAGGTCTCGCAGACGGTGCAGGACAAGGTGCGCGGCACCGTGGCCAGCCGCTTCCGCGACCGCGAGCGGCACGTGGACATCCGCGTGCTGAACGCCGACGACCAGCGCGTGACCGTCGATGCGGTGCGCGAGCTGATCGTCGCCGAGCGCGACGGCGTGCCGGTGACCCTCGGCGCGCTGGCCACGACCGAGGTCGTGACCGGTCCGGCGGAGATCCACCGGCTGGGCAGCCGCCGCGCGGCGCTGGTGACCGCCGACCTGGCGGGCCGCGACCTGGCCTCGGTCACCCGCGACCTCGAGGCGCAGCTGGCGGGCCTGCCCCTGCCGGCGGGCGTGACCGTGGAGATCGGCGGGCAGAACGACGAGATGAACGCCTCGTTCCGGTCGCTGCGCCTGGCCGTGCTGCTGGCGCTGTTCCTGGTC
>DAOPJF010000119.1:0-7436 GCA_035399525.1 Candidatus Krumholzibacteriia bacterium
CTTCGCGTCGCTGCTGCCGTTCTTCCCGACGTCGCGCTACCGGCAGCCGATCGCGCCGCTGCTGGTCATCACCGCGGCCGCGTGGCTGGTCGCCATGGCCGGCGGCCGGCTGGGTTGGACCGGCGCCCCGCACGGCCGCCGCCGCGCGGGACACGCGGCCGTTGCCGCGGCGCTGGTGGCGGCCTTGTGGCCCACCTGGACCGCGCTGCCCGCAGCCAACATCACCTGGCAGGTGAAGCTGCACGAGGCGTCGCGCGCGGCCCAGCTGGGCGACCTGCGCCTGACCCTGCAGCGCGCGGCCGAGGCCGAACAGGCCCACCCCGGCCTGGCCGAGACGGCGTACCTGACCGCACGGGACCTCGAGGACCTCAAGGCCTGGGACGAGGCCACCGCCGCCATCGACCTGGCCAGGGCGCGCGCGCCCCGCAACCGCCTGGCCCACTACCGCGCCGGCCGCATCGCCGAGGAGGCGGGCCGCCTCGACGCGGCCCTGGAAGCCTACCGGCAGGCCTCGACGGTGTCGCCCGGCTGGGCCTACCCCTGGCTGCGCACCGGGCTGGTGCTGCGCCGCCAGGGCCATCCCGACCTGGCCCTGGCCGCCATGCGCGAGGCCTACGCGCGGTCGCCGGGCAACCGGCGCATCCGGGCCAACCTGGGCTCGCTGCTGGCCGAGAACGGGCTGACGGACGAGGCCCGCACGATCCTGACCGCGCTGACCCGCGACTACCCCGTGTACGTGAACGGCTGGTACAACCTGGCGCTGCTCGAGTGGCGCAGCGGCCGTGCAGCCGCCGCCACCGCCGCCCTCGACCGCGCCGCCGCGCTGCATGGCCTCTCGGCGGACGAGCGCCGGCAGGTCGCGCAGCTGCGGGCCTCCTTCGCCGCGGCGGGATCATAGACGGCGAGGCCGGCTCCCCCCGGAGCCGGCCTCGTCGCTCTCTGCAGGATGGCGAAGTCGCCGCCCGGCCCTAGTTCGGCGCCTGGCCCACGCCCACCGCGGGGTCGCTGTCGCTCCAGCGGATGTCGGTGTCCTGCGTCCGCGGCGAACGTTCGCGCGGGGTCCGCTGCACCTGCACCTGCCAGGCCACCATGGTGCCGCCGGTGCGCGGTCCCATCACCGTCACCGACTGGCCGACCGCCAGCTGCGGGTGTTCGCCGGCCCCGGAGATCGTGCACGCGGGCGACAGCACCACGCGGACGTTGCCGACCTTCCAGTTGCCGTAGCCGTCCATGGCCAGCTCGCCGCTGGTGAACGCCATGGTCGGCAGGCGGTCGTAGCGCCAGGACTTCTCCAGCTCGGCCTTCGGCTCCTGCTTCTTCGGCTTGCGGAACATCCCGGCATCGGCGCTGGCGGCCACCATCAGGGCAGCCAGCAGGGCCAGGAGGATCATCGTGCGCTTCATGTCGTCTCCTCTCGCCGCCGGCCGCTGGGGCGAACCGGCGCGGGTGTCTGTCACGGCCGGCTACTGGGCCGGGGGAGCCTGGTCCACGCCGTCGAAGTTCTCCTGCCACGACCGCACCGTCATGCGGGTGATCGGGGCGGCGATGTCCTCGACCTTGATGCTCGCATCGCTGGACTGCACCACGACCTTGCCCTGGCTCAGGTCGACCACGGGGTACGAGGCCACGCCCTCGCCCAGGGAGGTCTGGCGGGCGTCGTCCTCGTTGTCCTCCTCGGACTTCGGGTTGGCGCCGCTGTCGTACTTCATCTGGTACAGCCACGACTCGCCGCCGGCCACGCACGCGTCCAGCGAGGGGGCGAACGAGGTGAAGATCACGTTCTCGGCCACGACCACGGCCTGCTCGATGACGCGCTCGCCCTCGCCGCCCCACAGCTCGACGTACCAGCCGCGGTCCGTCGGATCCAGCGGCGTCGGGCGCGAGGTCTGGTCGACCAGGTCGCGGTAGGTCAGCGTGTTCCCGTCGTGGCGATCGACCACGCCGTAGAACATCTGCTGGCCGATGCTGACCATGTCGTCGTCCTCGAGGTAGGAACCGGTGCCGAAGTACACCCACACGTCCCCGCCCATGCCGAAGGCGGCCACCGGCGGCGCGGTGATCTCGTCGGCGCCCGAGAACAGCTTGTAGGCGTCCCAGCGCCCCGGATCGTAGCTGTCGTTGGTCGCGAAGCGCCACACGTCGCCCGCCATGTCCGAGATGTAGACCAGGTCCACCTCGCCGTCGAGGGTGCGGTCGACGATCGCGGGCCTCGACGCCTTGTTGCGGGCGTTCTGGCGGCTGAGCAGGCGCTCGCCGATGAGGTTGCCGTCCTCGAGGTCGAAGACGTACAGGTAGGCCTCGCCCCCGACGACGTCCAGGCCGCTGCCCACCAGGACCACCGGCCGGCCGCCCACCTGGGCGATCTCGACCTCGGCCAGGAAGCTGATGTCGTTCGGCGCCGTCGACTCCCACAGGAAGCGCGGGGCCTCCGGATCGGTGATGTCCAGGGCGAACACGTTGGCCCCGCCCTCGCGGCCGTTCGAGACCAGGACCGTGCGCCAGATGCCGTTCAACAGCACGTCCTTCACGGTCGACGTCTGGTCGCAGGTGTAGGTGTGGCAGTAGCCCGAGTCGGCCATGGCGGCGAACTTGGGCAAGGCGAACTCGGGCACGAAGGCCCAGAGCTCCTGGCCGCCCTGGGCGTCGAACGCGTGCAGCATGCCGTCGTTGGCGCCCACGTAGACCATCTTGCGGCGGTTGATGTTGTGCTCGTAGAACGCCTGGTACTCGGGCGTGACCTGGTACGACGCCGGCGCGCCGACCACCACGGGGGTCGAATGCACGATGTCGCCCAGGAACCAGCCCTGGCGGTTGCGCAGTCCGGCCGTCGGGTTGCCCCGCGCCCAGCTGATCAGAGCCGTGGCCTCGGCGTCATCGGCCGAACCCAGCGCGTTGCGCAGCCGGCCCGCGTTGGCCTCGGTGAAGTCCAGCTCGCTGCCGCCCACGTTCGTGAAGATGGCGCGACCGCTCGGCGCCGTCCGCTGCAGGATCTCGCCGGCCTCCCACAGGGCGCTGTCGCCGTCGTTGTAGGGCAGGCGGTAGCACTCCAGGAAGCCGTCCCAGTCGATGGGCATGAACTTGCCGCGGTACAGGCGGTCGTCGACGCCGCGCTCGGTCGAGACCACGGCCACCGCCGAACCGGCCGAGATGCGCCGCAGGATGTCCTGGATGGCGTACTCGATGCTCATGATCAGCTCGACCGCGTTCTCGGCCTTGAAGTAGAGGCCGTCGCCGTTCTCGGCCGCCTCGTGCAGCAGACGGCCGTCCTCGTGGAAGCCGACCACGTACGTCGAGACCGTCTGGTCGCCCTCGAGGTCGGGGCGCAGGTCCTTGTGGGCCATGTACCAGGTCACGTCGTCGAAGTAGTCGCTGCAGTCGTTGTTCTCGGGGTACGGCGCGCCGATGCTCGCGCACGAGCCGGGCTCGCGGCCGTCGCCGTCGGTGTCGTGCAGGTAGGCGCTGACGTCCAGGTCCATCGTCGGCAGGCCGTCGGTCACCACGACGCAGAAGTTGTACTGGCAGGGCACCTGGATGGCCGCGTCCGGGCCGTCGTAGGCGAAGTAGTCCAGCACCGTCTCCATGGTCTCGCCCAGCGGCGTCCAGGTGTTGGCCGTCAGTCCGGCCACCTGCGCCAGCAGCGACTGGTAGTTCACGCCGCACTTGCCGATGATGCTGCCGCCGTGGTCGTACTGGAACACGGTCAGGCCGATCTTCAGGCGCGCCGAGCGGTTGATCACGCTCATGATCACCGTCTTGAGCACCTGGATGCGCGTCACCGTCGGGATGGCGGCGCGCTGGGCGTCGGTCGCGTGGTAGAAGATCCAGTTCAGGTAGTTCCCGTAGTAGCGGCCGTCCTCGCCGTTGTCCGACTTGATCAGGTAGGCGCGCGGCCTTCTGGGCAACGACCGCGAGAAGCTGTACGGCGTGTAGTTGTTGGACCGCGACACGAAGTACGTCGCGTTCGTCACGAACGGCCCGCTGTACACCGCGTGCTGGTCGTAGTCGAGGCTGTAGATGGCCTCGTTCATCGACCCCGAGTTGTCCGCCACGAACATCACGTTCGCACCCACGAGGTTCTGCTTCACGAAGAGCGGAATCTCGCAGGTGTCCTGCGCCGTGGCGACGGGCGCGGCAATGACGACGAACAACACCGCCAGGATGGCCGCGGCGCGCAGTCCGTCGATGGTCTTCAGCATGTTCATGGCTTCTTCTCCTGCCGGCCCTTCCCTCGAGCGATGCCGGCCGTTCGAGCCTTCCCCCTCGGCTTCCCGATCAATAGCCTTCCTTGAACAGTCGCGAGACGACCACGTCGACCGCGGCCCGGCCGTCGCGCGAGGCGGTGCCGTCGGCGCCGATGCGGTAGTCGTAGTCCTTGTAGTCCAGGCCCCAGCCCGGCTTGGGCGCCCGCCGCAGGAAGCGCGCGTCGTAGGCGTAGGTCTGGCTGCCGTCGAGCACGGTCGCCGGCAGGTCCTGCACCGAGTTGTCGCCGAAGTCCAGGATGCGTGGCGGCGCGTCGGCCAGGCGGATGAAGTTGATGCCGGCCTCGCCGCCGGCGTCGGCCGAGTTCACCGAGCGCACGTGCACGCCCTCGGCGAAGGTGGTCTTGCGCTCGGTGCCGGCGATCCAGGCGACGCCGACCGCGAGCACGCTCAGCACCAGGACGACCAGCAGGGCGGTCACCAGGGCGAAGCCCTCGCGTCCCTCCCGGCGCACGGCCGCGTCATTCGTGGCGATGTTCATGTGGGCTCCCCTCCACGCGTCCATCAGATGTTCCTCAGGGCGATTCTTGTCTCGTAGGTGACCTGCTCGCCGTCCGCGGCCTCGGCCTGCAGCTGCACGCGCACGGTGCGCACGCGGGCGCGGTCGGTCGCGTTCAGGGGCACGGCCGCCAGTGGCGCGTCGTTCTGGTCGAAGTAGGTGAAGGCGGCGTTGGTCAGGTTGCGCAGCACCACCTGGGCGCCGGAGCCGTCGTCGCGGCTCAGCTCGCCGGCGCCGGCGTCGAAGCTGTAGGTCACCGTCTCGTCGGGATTGTTGTCGGTGAAGTCGGCGTCGCCGTTGAGGTCCATGCGGGCCTGCAGCAGGGTCGCGTTGGCGATGCCGAAGGTGTCGAAGCCGGCGCTCAGGGGGTCGCAGCCCGCCGAGCGGATCTCGGCCGTCAGCAGCGACAGCACGGCGCGCATGCTCTGCTGGATCTGGGCGCGGTCGCGGGTCTCGCTGTAGCTGCGCCGCGACTGGACCATGAAGCCCATCACGACGCCCATCAGCACGCCGAACACGGCGACGGCGATCATCAGCTCGACCAGCGTCATGCCCCGGCGTTCACGGATCCAGGCGGCGATGTTCCTGTTCATCCTCGATCTCCCCGGCGCCTCAGCGCATCGACACGAGGTTCGACACGGTCAGCGTCTCGGCGCCGCCGCCCGTGTTCCAGGTCACGGTCACGTCCACGCGGTCGAGCCCGAACGAGACGTTCACGACGCGCGTCTGCATGTTGTAGCGGCCCACCACGTCGTCGGCGTCGACGAGGTTGCCGAAGCCCAGGCCCTTGTAGCGCTCGATCTGCGACTGGGCCAGGGCGATGGCCTCGCCGTTGAGGTCGGCCTTGACCACCTCGCGGCGCGCGTGGTGCTGCACGACGGCGATCGGGATCACCCCGATCGCCAGGATCACCATCACGATCATGATCTCGACGAGCGAGAACCCGTCGCGGCGCGGCGGTCCGGCGGTCGGGCGGCGGCGGCGCAGGCGCCGCATCAGGGCGCGGATCATCAGTGGACCTCCACGATGCCCGTCGGCAGCACGTTGATGCGCGACGTACCGGCGGGGTTCGAGATGCTCATCACGGCGTTGTCGGCCATGCCCCAGGGGAAGAAGTCCACGGTCACGGCCGCGCTCAGCGCCAGGCCGTGGTCGAAGTCCCGGGTGCGCAGCACGTCGCCGGTGGCCGCGTCGGTCAGCTCGTAGCCGGCCTCGGTGGCGGCGAAGCGCAGGATGCGCCCGCTGCTGATGGCCAGCGAGCGGGCGTACTGCATGTCCGCGACCATGCGGTCGCGACTCGTCTGCAGGCGATTGGACTGGATGAAGTTGTAGATCGGCGGCGCACTGACCGCGGCGATGATCCCGACCAGCGAGATCACCACCATCAGCTCGGTCAGCGTGAATCCACGCCGCCCGTGCGTCCCTGCCGTGTAGGCGACCATCGTGTCCGACCCCCGAGTCGTTAGGGAAAATACGCCGTTCCGTGTCTCCTATCGGCACGCGGGCGCTTCGACTCAAGGGGGGATTTAGCAATCGCCGTGCCGCGGGACGGCCCGTTGGCGACTACACAACTCGTTGTGGTCCAGGTGGTTGGCTAGGCAGATCCTGCCGGGTGCAGGCAAAATGCGACCCGCGCCCCCGCGGGCGCGGGCGGAATGCATGGAATCGGGGGGAGATGCGCGTTTCGTACGGGTTGCCTGCAGGGAGCGTGCCCGGCCTCAGTCGGAGTCCCGCTCCACCAGCACCGCACCCTCGCGGGCGATCAGGCGGCCGAGCTCCTCCTCGGTCAGCCGCAGGGTCGCGTCGCAGGTGGGCCCGTCGAAGGTCTGCTCGAGCACCGCGCCCGTCCGGTGGAAGGCGCTGATGGCGTGCAGGTTGGTGATGGGCAGGCGCACCGTGCGCACCAGCTCGCGCCCCAGCAGCCGCGCGGTCAGGACCTCGCGCAGCTCGGCCGCGCCGGCTGGCTCGCGCCCGGCGACGAACACCGCCTCGGGGTAGACGCGCGACCATCGGTTGCGCACCAGCTCGCGGTCGACCAGGTCCATCTTGTTGAAGACCATCATCACCGGCTTGTCGTCCGGCACCAGGTCCTTGAGCACCTTGTTCACCGCGGCGATCTGCAGCTCGGGGTCCTCGGCCGAGGCGTCGACCACGTGCACCATCAGGTCGGCCTCGCGCACCTCCTGCAGCGTGGCCTTGAAGCTCTCCACCAGGTGGTGGGGCAGCTTGCGGATGAACCCGACCGTGTCCGTCAGCAGGAACCGCCGCCGCTCGTCGGCGTCGACGCGCCGCGTGGTGGCGTCCAGGGTGGCGAACAGCTGGTCCTGCACGTAGACCTCGGCGCCGGTGATGCCGTTCATCAGGGTCGACTTGCCGGCGTTGGTGTAGCCCACCAGCGCCGCGCGGTACAGGCCGTCGCGGCTGCGCACCTGGGTCTCGCGGCTGCCCTCGATCTCCTCGAGCTCGCGCCTGAGCTGCGCCAGCCGCCGTCCCAGGATGCGCCGGTCGGTCTCCAGCTGCGTCTCGCCGGGACCGCGCGTGCCGATGCCGCCGGCCTGCCGCTCGAGATGCGACCACAGCCGGGTCAGCCGCGGCAGCAGGTACTGCAGCTGTGCCAGCTCGACCTGCAGCCGCGCCTGCCGCGTGCGCGCGTGCGCGGCGAAGATGTCCAGGATGAG
>DAOPJF010000120.1:0-7381 GCA_035399525.1 Candidatus Krumholzibacteriia bacterium
TTCCGCAATGCACACATCCTGGCCGTCGGCGCCTCGTGGGCCGAGGTGATCGGGGCGAGGTCGCTGTGGATCGGGGCGGTGGAGGAGGACTCGAGCGGTTACCCCGACTGCCGGGAGAGCTTCTACCGCGCGTTCGCCGCGGCCATCGACGAGGGCACGAAGCCCGACACGCGCATCGCCATCGCGACGCCGCTGATCCGCCTGGACAAGGAGGCCATCGTCCGCCGCGGCCTCGAACTGCAGGCGCCCCTGCACTTGACCTGGTCGTGCTACACGGGTTCGGACACGGCCTGCGGCGCCTGCGAGAGCTGCCTGCTGCGCCTGCGCGGCTTCGCGCGCGCGGGGGTCGAGGACCCGATCCCCTACGCGGCGCGGTAGCGCGCTGTTGTCGTCCTGGCGCTAGCGCGCGAACTTCGCGAAATCGTAGTCCTGGTAGGCGTTGCAGCGGCTGCAGAGGTGCAGCAGGTCGCGGCGCCCGTCGTCCAGCACGCTGCGCAGGCAGGCCGCGGCGTGGCCCTCCCAGATCTCCTGGACGCTCTGCGTGTTCACGTTGCCGATGACGGCGCGGCCGTGCACGTCCCAGCAGCAGATCGTGGCGTCGCCGTCGGTGTAGAAGAACATCTCGTCCAGCACCTTCAGGCAGGGCTTGAGCACCACGTCCTCGCGCTTCTGGCCGGTCCAGGGCCACTGGTACAGCTGCGTGACCAGCACCTCGGTGCACTTCGGTTGCCAGTAGGCGCGGTAGGCCTCGATCTCGTGCCGGTTCTCGGGCACCTCGATCATGCGCACCTCGGTGAAGACCTTGTCGCGCCAGCCCTCGGCGTCCCAGATCTCCAGGAAGCGCGTCGTGCGCTCGAGCACCTTGGCGTAGGGGATGCCCACGCGCGAGGGCTCGTAGGTCCCGGCGCTGAAGCCGTCGATGGAGAAGCGGATGATGTCGACGCCCGCCTCCAGCAGCGCACGGCCCAGCTCCTCGGTCATCAGCTCGCCGTTGGTGTTGTACTCGACGCGCGCGGTGGGATCGTTCTCCTTGATGTAGCGCGTGATCCCGGCCTGGCGCTTGTCGACGAAGGGCTCGTTGGTCAGGAACGGGCGGTAGGTCACGCCCCAGCCGCGGGTGTCGTCGACGATCTTCTTCCAGGTGGCCTCGGGCATGCGCGCCGGGTCGCGCCGGATCTCGTGCTGCGGGCAGAACGGGCACTCGGCGTTGCACTTGGTCACGGTCTCCATCTGGATGAACCGCGGCCGGGCGGCGTAGGGCATCCGCCAGCGCGCGCCCAGGTCGGCGGGGCGCTGGTCGGACAGGGTCAGCTGGTCGGCCTGTTGCGGGCGCATGGCATCTCCGGAGGTCGCGGGGTTCAGGCCGGGCGGCGGGCCAACAGGGGCTCGAGCACGGCCAGGCTGCGCGCGGTGGCGCCGCGCTGCTGCAGGACCACCTCGCGGGCGAGCTGCCCGAGGCGGGTGCGTTCGTCGTCGTCGGCCAGCAGCCGCGTCGCCGCGGCCAGGGCCTCGTCGGGGCGCCGCAGCACGAAGCCGGCGCCGCGCTGCACCATGCGGCCCGCCTCCTCGGCGTTGCCGATGCGCGGCCCGAACAGCACGGGCAGGCCGCACACGGCCGGCTCCATGGTGTTGTGCACGCCGGTGGTGAAGCTGCCGCCGACGTACGCAAGATGGCCCGATCGGTAGATTTCCGCCAGCACGCCGATGGAATCGACCACGATCACGCGGGCCCGCTCGCCCGGTTCGCCCGCCATCAGGCGGCCCAGGCGCAGGTGCGCCACGCCGGCGGCGTCGAGCTTCCGCTCGATCGACGCCAGGTGCCGCGCGTCCGGCTCGTGGGGCGTCAGCACCACGCGCAGGTCGGGGTGCCGCTGCAGCAGGGCGGGCAGGATGGGCAGCCACAGCGCCTCGTCCGGGGGCCAGGTGCTGCCCAGCACCAGCATGCGTCCGCCCAGGCCCTTCAGACGGGCGGCGGTCAGGCCGTCGCGGGCGGCCTCGAAGCGCAGGATCACCTGCTCGGCGCGGGTGTCGCCGGTGACCGAGACCGGCGCGGTGACGCCCAGGTCGGCGGTGAAGCGGCGCGCGTCCTCGTCGGTGCAGACGCCGATGTGGGCGAAGCGGTCGAACAGGTCGCGGTACATGCTGCGGGCCAGGGGCTTCAGGCGTGCGCTGCCGGGGGCCAGCGACCCGGCCAGCAGCACCACGGGCACCTCGCGCCGCCAGGCCGCCAGCACCTGGTTGGGCCACAGGTCGAACTTGATGAACACCAGCGCGCGCGGCCGCCACGCGGCCACCAGCTGGGCCATGGCCGACGGGTCGTCGAAGGGCAGGTAGTCGTGCAGGTCGGCGCAGGGCCGCCGGTGGGCGTAGTGGTAGCCCGACGGCGAGAAGTGGGTCACCATCACCGGGCGCTTCGGATCCTGCTCCTTCAGCGCGGCGATCAGCGGCCGTGCCTGCTCGTACTCGCCCACCGAGGTGACGTGGAACCAGACGCCGCCGCGCACGCCCGCCGACTCGTTCAGAAGCCGCCGCAGCAGGCCGCGCCGCCCGTTGACGCCCTCGGCCAGCTTGGGCGAGAACGACGCCAGCAGCGGCGGCAGGCCGGCCAGCAGCGGGCTCAGGTTGCGGTACAGGCGCAGGGCCAGGCCCAGGTCGGCGGCCGGATGCAGGGCGCGGTGGTTCAAGCCGGGTCCTTTCGCGGTGGAAGCGCCAGCAGCGGCGCCAGGGCCGCGGCGACGGTGTCGGGCGCGATGCGGTCGAGGCAGGCCAGGTCGCCGCGGTGGCACGGCCGCTTGCCGTTGCGCGAGCAGGGGCGGCAATCCAGGCCGTCGGTCTCCAGCAGGCGGCTGGCCGGCAGGTGGGGCGCGTAGCCGAACGCCCGCACCGTGGGGCCGAACAACGCGACCACGGGGGTGCCCACCGCCTCGGCCAGGTGCAGCAGCCCGCTGTCGTTGGTCACCAGGGCGGCGCACTCCGAGAGCAGGCCCGCCACCTCGACCAGCGGGCGCCCCTGCACCACCTCGGCGCCCGTGTCGCGGGCCGCTGCGGCCAGGGGGCCGGCCGCGAACCAGGCCTCCTCGTCCGGCCCCAGGAAGATGCGCAGGCGGCCGCCCTGGGCGGCGTGGTCCCTGACCAGCCGGGCCGCGTGGGCCTCGGGCCAGCGCTTGCTGGGCCAGCGGGCGCCCGGCGCCAGGCCCAGCACGGGCGAGCCCCCTGGGCACGGTCGGGCCAGCCGCTGCAGGGCCGCAGGGGCTTCGTCCGGCAGGGCGTCGCCGCCGGTCAGCGCCGGCAGCAGGTCGGCGAAGCGGTCGCGCATGGTGCGGGCCAGGACCGCGCCCGGCGCGGCGCCCCGCAGCACGGCCAGGCGGGCGGCGGTGTCCTTGGCCAGGCGGGCGTCGGGGCGCCGGCCCATCAGCACGAGCAGCAGATGGCCGCGCAGGATGTGGTGCGCATCGATCACCGTGTCGAACCGCTCGCGGCGCAGGCGGCCGGCCAGCGCCGCCAGGTCGCCCAGGCCGCCGGAAAAGCCGATCACCCGGTCGACACCCGCGGCCTCGGCCAGCAGCGGCGCGAACGCCGCCTTGGTCACGAGGGTGACCCGGCGCCCGGCCGCGCCGGGGGCGCGGGCCGCGCGGGCCAGGGCGCCGGCCAGCAGGCACAGGTCGCCCAGGGCGCCGAAGCGGATGACGAGGATCGAGCGCATGCATCCTTCCGGGACGGGGCCGGCGGTGATCATCCCCCGATCATCCACCAAGGGGGAAGCCATGGAAAATGATTTTCCTGGGCCCGGGCCGCAAGTTCCGCCCGCCCTTGCCGCCGCCGCAGGGCCGCGCTACCATCGCCCCGGCGCCGGGATGGTCCGGCGCCTTCGCCTGCGGGACGGGATCCTTGGACCTGCTGCTGCTGCTGGTGCTGCTGGGCGTCTCGGCGACGTTCTCGGGCTCGGAGACCTCGTTCTTCGCCCTGGGCGCCGCCGAGTTGGCGCGCCTGCAGGAGACCGGCGCCGGGCGGCGGGTCGCCGACCTGCTGAAGCGGCCCAACGACCTGCTGTCGGCCCTGCTGATCGGCAACCTGCTGGTCAACACCGCCGCCAGCGTGGTCACCACCAGCCTCTGCCTGCGGTGGTTCGGCGCGGCGGGCATCGCGGTGGCGGTGCCCGCGGCCACGCTGGTGCTGCTGCTGCTGGGCGAGATCACGCCCAAGATGCTGGCCCTGCGCTTCCGTGCGCCGGTGGCGCTGGCGATCGTGCGGCCCCTGAAGCTGTGGGTCGCGCTCAACAGTCCCGTGCTGACGCTGATCCGCCTGGGCGTCGACCGCCTGGTGGCGGCGCTGCCCTTCGAGCGCACGGGCACGCGCCCCATGACCACGCGCGAGCTGCAGCAGGCCTGCGACCTGGCCGTCGAGGACGGCACCCTGACCGAGACCGAGGGCCGCTCGCTGGCCCGGCTGCTGCGCCTGCACGACATCGAGGTGCGCGCGGTGATGACGCCGCGCACGGCGGTGGTCGCGCTCAGGCGCGGCATGTCCCTGAGGCAGGTGCTGGCCACCGCGCGACGCGCGGGCTACAACCGCTACCCGGTGCTGCCCGAGCGCGGCGATCGGCCGCTGGGCCTGTTCCACCTGAAGGACCTGCTGACCCTCGATCCGGCGGTGGACCGCCCCGTCGACGGCGCGCTGCGCCCGCTGCTGTTCACGCCCGAGAGCAAGGACGTGGCCGCCCTGCTGGCCGAGATGCGCGCCGGCGGCGGCCACATGGCCGCGGTGGTCGACGAGCACGGCGACGTCGTCGGGCTCGTGACCATGGCCGACTGCCTGCAGGCCCTGCTCGGCCCGGTGGCCGACTCGGCCAAGTGGGACGCCGAGCTGATGCCCCTGGGCGACGGCCGCTGGGTGATCGGCGGGCGCACCAGCCTGCGCGAGCTGGAGGAGGCCACGGGCCTGCACCTGCCCCGCAGCCACGACTACGTGACCGTCGCCGGCTTCCTGATGGCGCGGCTGGGCCGTGTGCCCGCGCCCGGCGACCGGGTCACCCTGCCGCAGGCCCGGCTGTCGGTGCTGGAAATGACCGAGCACCGCGTCGACCGCATCCAGGTGACGCTGCTGGCCGCGGGCCGTCCCGACCGTGACGGAAGGGAGGCGTCCTGATGTTCGTGCCCGGCTGGGACGTCACCATCGCCGTCTTCCTGGGCGCCCTGGTGGCGTCGGCCTTCTTCTCGGGCAGCGAGACCGGGCTGATGAGCGTCAACCGCGCACGGCTGCGCGGGCGCAGCGACCGCGCGGGCCGGCGCGTCGACCAGCTCGAGGACCTGCTGGGGCGGATCGAGGAGCCGGTCATGACCTGCCTGATCGGCACCAACCTGACCAACGTGCTGGGCAGCGCCGTGGTCACGGCCGCGCTGTCGGCGCGCTACGGCGCGCGCGGCGAGTGGCTGGCGGTCATCGTCGTCTCGACGGTGGTGATCCTGCTGGGCGAGATCGTGCCGAAGGTGCTGTACCGCGAGTTCCCCGAGCGGTTGACCCTGGCCTCGACGCCGGGCATCCGCGTGGCGATGGTGGCGGCCGCGCCCGTGCGCTGGGTGCTGCGGGGCTACTCGGCCCTGTGGCGGAAGGTGCTGCCCGCCTCGACGGGCGGCGAGACCCTGGACCGTCGCAGCCTGGCCGCCCTGCTGCTGACGGGCGTCGTGCCCTCGGCCGACGACCGCCGTTTCGCCGAGGCGCTGGACCGCTACCTGCACCTGGCCATGACGCCGCTGCTGGACCTGGCGCGCCCGGTGGAATCGCTGTGCACCGTCGGCCCCGACGACACGGTGGGCGAGTGCCTGCGCACCGCGGCCCGCTCGGGCTTCAGCCGGCTGCCGATCACCAGCGAGGACGGGCGCCGCCTGCAGGGCTACGTGCTGGTGCGTGACCTGCTGTTCCTGGCCCGCGAGGAGCACGACCAGCCCGTGCCGGCGCGGCTGCGCCGCTCGATCCTGCTGGTGGACGGACGCATGGATGCGTACGAACTTTTCGAGGAGATGCGGGCCCAGGGCCGGCAGCTGGCCGTGGTGGCCGACCCGGACGGGAACCCGCAGGGCCTGGTGACCTTGGAAGACCTGATCGAGACGGTGGTGGGCTCGATCGACGACGAGTTCGACCTGGCGACCGCAGTGGCCGGTGCGCCCGAAGAAGGAGAAGCATGAACGACCTGACCATGACCAAGCACGACCACGTCCTGGCTGGGCTGGTGTTCAGCCTGCAGGCCATGGCCATGCAGCAGCTGGGCAAGCTGCAGGATCCCCACACGGGCGAGGTGCACCGCGACCTGGACCAGGCGCGGCAGACCATCGACATCCTCGAGATGCTCAAGGCCAAGTGCCGCACCGACACGCCGGCCGAGCTGCTGCGCATGATCGACGGCGCGGTCATGGACCTGCAGCTGAACTACCTGGACGAGCGCAAGAAGGACCAGCCCAAGGACGAGCCGAAGGCCGAGCCGAAGGACCAGGCGGACGGGGCGGACGCTTGAACCTGCGCGCGATCCTGATCGCGGCCGCGCTGGCGGTCGGCGGGTCCGCCGGCGCCGCCGACGACCTGCCGCCGGTGGTGCACGACCCCGTGGGCCGCACGCCGCCCAACCACCAGGACTCGGTGCGCCTGACGCGGCTGACCTCGGCGGTGATCCCGCCCGACGGCCTGCTGACCGTGGGCCTGGGCGGCCGCACGCTGTCCACGGTGCTGCCGGTCACGCCCGCGGGCACCACCTACCTCGAGCGCGTGCACCAGAAGGACCTGTTCCTGGTGGTCGAGGCCGTGCCCGTGTCGTGGTTCGCGGCCACGGCCGACCTCTACCGGCGCTCCTGGTCCAGCGACAACGGCTGGCTGCCCGAGGACGGCAGCGGCTTCGGCGATGGCCACTGGCAGCTGACGGCGGGCCACGCGGTGCTGGGCCGCACGCTCAACCTGGCGGTGTTCGGCGGCGGCAACATCCCCCTGGGCAGCACGGCCAAGGGCCTGGGCGAAGGCGTGTTCTCGCCGCGGCTGGGCGCGGGGGCGACGCTGCGCATCTGGACGCAGAGCCAGGTGCCCGAGCTGCGCCTGCACGTGAACTGGGCGCGCACCTGGAACCGCAACGAGGACGAGGGCTTCGGATACGATCCCGACCGGCTGCAGCTGTGGCCGCCGCGCTACCAGCCGGCGGCGCTGGCCGGCGGCCCGGGCCGCAACGACGTCGACACCTGGGGCGCGGCCGTCGAGTTCCGCAAGGCGACCACCAGCCTGTGGGCCGAGTACAGCCAGGACCGCTTCCGCGACAACAGCACCGTGGCGGCGGCCGAGCAGTACGCGGGCTTCAGCGCGGGCCTGCGCTGGGGCGTGATGGAGGGCTGGGCCGTCGAGGGCC
>DAOPJF010000121.1:0-7359 GCA_035399525.1 Candidatus Krumholzibacteriia bacterium
ACCGCCCCGGGCCGAGCCGCTGGCCAGCGGCGACGTGAACTCGCTTCCCCCGAACACCCTCAGCCGACCCGGCCCCCGCGCCTGCAGCCCCGAGATGACCGCCTCGAGCGGCTGGCCCAGCTCGACCGGAGCGGTCTGGCCCACCGCCGCCGACGCGGTCAGGTGCACGTCGCGGCCCGCGCCCAGCAGCACCTCGACCAGGCGCACGCCATAGGCGATGCCGCTGGCGCCGGTCCAGCCGACGCCGATGGCGGGGACGCGCGCCGTCATGCCGGCCACCGCCCCGTGACCAGGTGGGCGATGCCGAAGGTCTGGCGCTTCACGCGGACGTCGCGGAAGCCCGTCTCCTCGAGCAGCGCCGCGAACTCGGACGGGGTCAGGAACTCGCCCATGCTGCCGGGCAGGTAGCGGTAGGCCGAGCCGTCGCGTCCCACCAGGCGGCCCAGCAGCGGCACCACGGTGTCCAGGCCGAAGCGCACCGGCCCGGCCACGCCGCGGCGGTCGTCCCGGCCCGCGGGGTCGTCGCGGAAGAAGTCGAGCACCAGCAGCTGGCCGCCGGGCCGCAGCACCCGCGTGATCTCGCCCAGGCCGCGCCGAACGTCGGCGAAGTTGCGCACGCCGAAGCCCACGGTGACCGCGTCGACGCTGCGGTCGCGGAAGGGCAGGGCCATGGCGTCGGCTGCCGCGAGCTGCAGCTGGTCGGCGCCCCGCTTGCCCCGGCTGCCCAGCAGCATCTCGGGGCAGAAGTCGGCGGCGATCCAGGCGCGCCCGCGACCCTGCCGCACGGCCTCCAGCGCCAGGTCGCCGGTGCCGGCGCAGAGGTCGAGCACCTCCCAGGCGTCGGCGTCGAGGCTCGCCACCACGTCGCGGCGCCAGGCCTTGTCGCGGTTGAGGCTCAGGAAGTGGTTCATGAAGTCGTACACGCCGCTGATGCGCGCGAACATCGAGCGCACCTCGCGGCCGTGGGCGCCGGGGTCGGCCACCTGCCAGCTGCCCTTGTCGCGGGCGTGGATGCCGTCCAGGCCGGTCACCGGTCCCCCTTCAGGCGCGCCAGCAGCGCGGCCCAGCGACGGTCGACGTCGGCCTTCACCCCGGGATCCATGGTCACCAGCTCGGGCCACTCGCGCTGGAAGCCACCCTCGCCGGGCAGCTTCCGGGTGGCGTCGATGCCCATCTTGCCGCCGTAGCAGGCCAGGTTGGTGGCGTGGTCGAGCTGGTCGATGGGCCCCTCGCTGAAGAACACGTCGCGAACGGGATCCATGCTGCCGGTCACGCGCCACAGCACGTCGTTCAGGTCCTGGGGATCGACATCCTCGTCCACGACGATCACGTTCTTGGTGAACATGATCTGTCCCGTGCCCCACAGCGCCTGGCACACCTTGCGGGCGTGGCCGGGGTAGCGCTTGCGGATGGCGACGATGACCAGGTTGTGGAAGCAGGCCGCCGCCGGCAGGTGGTAGTCCACCACCTCGGGCAGCGGGATGCGCAAGAGCGGCAGGAACAGGCGCTCGGTGGCCCAGCCCAGCCACTTGTCCTCCATGGGCGGCTTGCCGACGATGGTGGTCAGGTAGTGGGGATCGCGCCGGCTGGTGACGGCCGTCACGTGGAAGACGGGGAAGTCCTCGGCCAGGCTGTACCAGCCGGTGTGGTCGCCGAAGTCGCCCTCGAGGCGCCGCTCGCCCGGCTCGACGTAGCCCTCGATCACGAAGTCGGCCTCGGCCGGCACCTCGAGGTCGCAGGTCACCGCCTTCGTCATGGTGACCGGCTCGCCGGTCAGGAAGCCCGCGAACAGGGCCTCGTCGATGTCCGGCGGCAGGGGCGCGGTGGTTGCATAGGTCAGCACCGGCGGCCCGCCCACGGCCACGCACACGGGCATGCGCTCGCCGCGCCGCTCGTACTCGGCGTGGTGCGCCGCGCCGGTCTTGTGCACCTGCCAGTGCATGCCGGTGGTCGTGCCGTCGAACACCTGCATGCGGTACATGCCGATGTTGCGGCGGCCGTTCTCGGGGTTGCGCGTGATGACCAGCGGCGTGGTGATGTAGGGCCCGCCGTCGCGCGGCCAGGTGGTCAGCACGGGCATCAGGCCCAGCAGGCCCGACTTCTGCAGCTGCTCGCCCTGGACCACGATCTCCTGGCACGGACCCTTGGCCACCGTGCGCGGCGTGGTGCCGCCCCAGTCCCTCAGCTTGCCCAGCATGCGCACCTTGTCCCACAGCCCGTCGGGCGGCCCCATGGCCAGGGGCTCGGCGATGCGCGCGGCGGCCTCGTCCATGGATTCGCAGCCCAGGGCCCAGGCCATGCGCCGGCGGCTGGCGAACAGGTTGATGACCAGGGGCACGGGGCGGCCGTCGGGACCGCGGGCGGCGACGTCGCGCCCGGCGGCGCGCCCGCGCTCGCCCGGCACCGGGTTCTCGAACAGCAGCGCCGGGTGCTCGCCCGCCTTGACGAAGCGGTCGGCCAGCTCGGTCACCTCGAGGTACGGGTCGATCGGCTCGGCGATGCGCAGCAGCTCGCCGCGCTCCTCGAGGAAGCGCAGGAAGCTCGCGAGGTTACGGGTCGGGATCCGACGGGACATGGGCCATCCTCGGTGCGGGTACCGTGCCGACCGGCGGGCCGGCGCGGAATAGGGCCTTTCAGGGCCGAAAGTTAGCAGAGCGGGGACGGGGCGGCAAGGAAGGCCGGGTTGACCGGGCTCGGCCGGTCTCCGTAAATTTGAACGGGGCATGTCATCACGCCGGACCCGGGAGAACCCGCCCATGCGCATCATGCCCGCCTGCATCCTGGCCATCCTGCTGGCCTCGACCGCTTCGGCCCGCGAGTTCGGCGCCGACCCCCACCTCAGCTCGTGGCGCTTCGTCGCCGGCGGCGAGGGGCCGTACTTCCTGGCGGTCAGGCCCGACGGGCTCGGCGCCGCGTTCGACGCGGCCGTCGACGCGGACGGACACCTGGCCGACGCCACCATCGAGGTGACGGTGCGCGACGGACTGGGCGTGCCGGTGCCCGGCTACCCGGCCTCGCAGATCTGGATCGCGCCGCTCTCCGGCCCCATCCCCATGTGCTCGTGGAACTACCCCGCGCGCGGCTGGCACCCCGATGCCGACACCGACGCGAGCGGCGTGGCGCGCTTTTCCCTGTCGCCGCGCTGCGGCGGCTGGGGCAGCGGGGACATGGCGGTGCACCTGCTGGAGGGCACGGTGTCGGGCGGCGTGGTGCCCATGCGCTGGGCCAGCGCCGACCTGTCGGGCGACCTGGAGATCAACCTGTCGGACACGGGCATGTTCGCCCTGGATCTCGTGTCGGGCTACGCCTTCCGCGCCGACCTGGACTTCGACGGCTTCGTGAACCTCAGCGACGCGGGGCGGCTCGTCCGCCTGCTCGGCCGCAGCTGCTACACGGGACCCTAGCCCTTGGCGGCGAAGCGCCGGCGGATGTCCAGCTTGAAGTCGCTGATGGGCTTGACCTGCTGGTCGACCCCCAGCACTTCGAGCGCCCGCACGTAATCCTCCGGGTGCACGTGCATGATGTACCGGTAGCCGCCGCGCCCGTCGGTGATGCCGTTGCTGCTGGACACGTTGATGTCCGCGTCGCACAGCCGCTGGTGGATGCCCACGAGCGCGCCGAGCTCGTCGTCCCCGTGCACCATGAACGCGTGGTGCGGCCCGACCAGGCGCAGGCCCTCGTGCCGCGCCAGGTCGCCCAGCCAGGTGGCGTTCAGGGGGTAGATGACCAGCTGCGTGCGGTCCCGACCGACCGGGAAGGCATTGAAGGCCAGGAGATTGACCTCCTCGGACGCCATGGTCTCGAGAAAGCGGCAGCCCTGGCCGGGACGGTCGTCGACGGTGGTGTAGTAGTAGTCGACGGAGTAGATCGTGGCGGCCATGACGGCCCTCCTTCGCTTCGCGGCATGCCGTGGTGCCGACGGGAACCGCGTGGGGAGCGGCTCCGGACCTGGCGTCTCGCGCCGGCCGTCGTGCCTTGGCAGCTCGCGGGAAGGTGGACCCGGCTTACCGGCTCCGGGACCGCCGACCCTCCTCCGATGTCCGTCTCGTTGGTCTGAGCGCCGAGGCCTTCTGGCCGTCGGTTGTCGGAGGACAATCCAGACTTACGAGTGCGCCGGAAAAAGGTTCGTGCGGGGCGGGATCCGTGGCCGGCCCCGCACTCTCATGATAGCACGGTTTCGGGGGCGGCCGGCCGGAAAATCAACCGTCGCCGTAAAGCACGGTGGGAACGTCCACTAGGGCGCCCTCGGGCCGGCGGAACACCGCCTCGACCACGCCGTGCTGCTCGATGGGACCATCGCCGTGGCGGTGCGGATCGCCCAGGCCCTCGGCGTGGCTGACCACGGTCCAGCCGGCGAACAGGTCGATGATCTCGTCCGGGTGCAGGAAGAAGCGGTGGCGGTCGCGATGCGGATCGTGGAACGAGCGCGGCCCGGTCTTCTGCCACGGGTCGGGCATGGCCTCGAAGGCGGGATCGCCGGTGTGCCAGCCGGTCACGAACAACAGGCCGCCCTTGCGCACCCAGCCGCGCAGCCGCGCCGTCAGCGGCCCGACCTCGCCCACCGGCAGCATGGGCAACAGGCCCAGGCACAGCACCGCGTCCCAGGGCTGGTCCGGATCCTCGAGGAAGCGGTAGTCGAGGCGGCGGGCCGTGAGCGCGAGCCCCTCGGCCTGCGCCACTTCGGAAACCGTCTGCACGGCGACGCTCGAGGTGTCCACCCCGGTCACGCGGCAGCCGCGCCGGGCCAGGGGCAGGGCGTGACGGCCCTGCCCCATGCCCAGGTCCAGCACCCTCGACCCGGCGGGCAGCAGGTCGAGGTGGTCGGTCAGCAGGCGGGACGGCTCGCATCCGAACCAGTTCGCCGTGCGGTAGGCATCGTCGTACGCTTCGCTCACGTCTAGTTCCCGCTGATGATGTTCTTGAGCACCTTGCCGCCCAGGCCCGCGGCGCCGCGGTGCTCCTCGCGGTTGGTGTACACGGCCGCGCGCAGGCGGTCGGCCAGCCGGCTGAACGGCAGCGTCTGCAGGTAGACGCGGCCCGGGCCGGTCAGCGTGGCCAGGAACAGGCCCTCGCCGCCGAACAACGCGTTGGTGAAGCCGCCCACGAACTGGATGTCGTAGTCGACCGACGGCTGGAAGGCCACCAGGCAGCCCGTGTCCACGCGCACCGACTCGCCGGGCGCGAGGTCGCGCGCGATCACCGTGCCGCCGGCGTGGGCGAAGCACAGCCCGTCGCCCGCCAGCTTCTGCAGGATGAAGCCCTCGCCGCCGAACAGGCCCGCGCCCAGGCGCTTGGTGAAGGCCACCGAGATGTCCGTGCCCTTGGCGGCGCACAGGAAGGCGTCCTTCTGGCACAGCATCGTACCGCCGAGGGCCGGCATGTCCAGGGGTACGATCTTGCCCGGGTACGGCGCCGAGAACGCCACCTTGGCCTGGCCGCCGGAGGCGGCGTTCAGGAAGGTGGTGATGAAGAAGCTCTCGCCGGTGATCACGCGCTTGAGCCCGCCGAACAGGCCGCCCTCGGCGCCGGTGTTCATGGCGATGGCCTGGTCCATGTACAGCATGGCGCCGGCCTCGGCCTGCACGGCCTCGCCCGGGTCGAGGGTGATGACGACCGCCTGCATGTCGTCGCCCAGGATGGTGTAGTCGATGTCGTGGGCCATGGTGCGCTGCTCCCCCCGGCGGCGGTCGCCCGCCGCCCGCGTCGTTGTGGTCAGTCCAGCTTCATGATGCGGCCGTCGAGGGCCGCCCGGTCGGCGCCGCGGGCGAAGGCGTGGACGACGGCCTCGTCCAGCGTCACGCCCGTGTCGGCGGC
This sequence comes from Candidatus Krumholzibacteriia bacterium, assembly GCA_035399525.1. GTDB lineage: Bacteria > Krumholzibacteriota > Krumholzibacteriia > LZORAL124-64-63 > LZORAL124-64-63 > JACZKN01. The sequence continues at coordinate 5,815 of DAOPJF010000121.1, forward strand.
CGGCACCGGACCGATGCCCAGGTAGACGTCCGTCATCTGGGCCACGAAGTCCGGCATCGCCACCCTGTAGACGCGATCGTCGGCCAGGGGTTGCCCCCCGACCTTCACGTCGACCAGCTCGGCCGCCTCGCCGTGCACCCTGTACTCGTAGGACAGCCCGGATATTTGCAGGATGCCGTGCTTTCCGCCGGCGCCGTTGTCGGCGTTGGCCTGGGCCACGCGCCGCACCTGGGCGCCGCTGAGCTCGGCCACCACCAGGGCGTTGCCGAAGGGCAGCATCTCCTGGATGTCCAGGGCCGTGACCGGGCCCGCGTCCAGGGTGCGCCGGATGCCGCCGGTGTTGATGAGCGCCACGTCGGCCCCGGCCTCGGCGCGCAGGGCGTCGGCCAGGAAGTTGCCGATCACCGTCTCGCCCCGGCCCTTGGGCAGGTCGACCGCCAGCTCGCCGATGACCTGGCCGAACTCGGCCTGCACCTGCTCGCCGTACCGGGCGGCCAGGGCCACCACGGCCGGGTCGGCCTGGGGTGCGGTCTCGTCGTCGGCCCAGAGGTCGATCAGCCGGCCGTCGAAGGCGACCACGCGGTCGTCCTCGACGCGCAGGTCCAGGCGGCCGAGGTTGGTCATGTTGCCGCCGGCCTGCACGATGAGGATGCCGCCCTCCTGCTCGGGCGTCTTGATGCGGGTGTGGCTGTGGCCGCCGACGATCACGTCGATGCCCGAGCCTTCGAGCGCCCGCGCCAACGCGCGGTCGGTCTCCACCCCGCTGTGCGTGACCACGATGATGACGTCGGTGACCGGGTCGATGTCCGCCGCCAGCCGGCGCAGCAGGGGCTCCTGGTCCAGCAGGGTCACCGGGCCCAGGCGCTCGGGCGTGACCACGCCGGTCATGCCCGCGCACGACACGCCGATGACGCCCACCTTCAGGCCGCCCCGCTCGAGGATGACCGGTTCGGCGCGGAAGGCCGGCGACCCGTCGGTCAGCTGCAGGTCCGCCGCCAGCAGGGGGTAGCGGACCGTCGCCGCCAGGAGGTGCAGGTTCTCCCACCCGATGTCGAACTCGTGGTTGCCCACCACGCCGGCGTCGTAGCCCAGGGCGCCCATCATGCGGGTGACGGCGCCGCCGACCACGCCGTCCTCGACCAGGCGGCTGACGGGGTTGCCGGTCATGAAGTCGCCGCCGTCGAGCTGCACGACCGCGGACGCGCGAGCCCGCTCGGCCGCCAGGTGCGCCGACAGGGCCGCGATGCCGCCCACCAGGCGCCCGTCGTCGGTCCAGGTCGCCGGCCGGGGCAGGAAGGCGCTGTGGGTGTCGTTGGTGTGCAGGATGGTCAGGTTCCAGGCGGGCTCGGCGGCCGGGGCCGCGGCCGCGAAGGTTGCCGCCAGGAACACGGCCAGGACAAGGCGCCGGGTCTTCGACTTCAGGAGCATACCCATCCGTCCGATCATGGTATGATGGTGCGGGGAGCGCGGCGGACGCACCGTCCGCGGGTCCCGTCATAGGTAACGGGCTTCGGCCCCCGAGGCAACCACCCAGCACACCCCGCC
>DAOPJF010000122.1:0-7349 GCA_035399525.1 Candidatus Krumholzibacteriia bacterium
GCCCCTCGATCCCGAAGTACGCCAGGATCTCGCGCAGCAGGTTGACGCGCCCGGTGGCCGCCGAGGAGGCCCGCGAATCGCTCCAGATGTAGCTGAAGTCGTACGGCATCGAGATCACCCGGCTGCCGAAGCCCATCTCGTTCAGCGTGGCCGCGCTGTACGGGGAGGTGCCGGGCAGGCCGGAACGGTCGCCGAAGCGCGCGATGCGCTGGGCGGAGCCCACCGGCGCGACGGCGTCGAAGGTGTTGATGGCCACGCAGCCGCCGTAGGCCACCCAGCTGTCCGTGGTCTGGAGGACAGGGTTGCCGGTCTCCGCGAACACGTACGGCGCCGTTTGATTGTCGATCAGCGGCCGGACGTCGTCGCTGACCACGGCCACGCCCATCCGGTCGGCCAGGAAGTTCTGGGACAGGATGCCCGACTGGTCGAGGTCGGACGCCACGCCGTCGCCGGACATGTACAGGTCGCGACCACCGAGGGTCAGCCACTGGTCGAGCAGCTCGACGTCGCGGCCGGGGTCCTTGTCGTAGTCGGCGTTGGCCAGGGTGAACGCGGTCAGGTCGCCGCTGGTGTACAGCATGTCGGAGTAGCCCTCGACCTGGAAGATGGTCGCGCGTCCGCCGAGGCCGTTGCCCACGCCCGAGCTGGGGCCGTTGGTGTAGAACACGTCGAAGTCGCGCCCGGCCAGCAGGCCCAGGTTGCGGAACGACGTGTACCACTCGTTGCGGCCGCCGCGGTTGCCGAAGTCGTTCCAGAACAGCATCGGCGGCTGGTCGTAGACGCCCGGCTCGCCCACGCGTTCGGCGACCGTCGGCAGCCCGCGCACGACGTACGACGGATCGTAGTCGAGCTGGTCGGCGAAGTCGCTGAACCCGGTGGTGTCCGCCGGCAGCGTCGACGACTGCACCACGCCGCCCGCCACGTCGACGGCCTCGATGTAGTAGTGCAGCACGTCGCCCGGGAACAGGAAGCCGGTGTCGGGCAGGTCGAACGCCCAGCGGTCGGGACTGACCGTCCCGCCGCTGGCCGCCGGGAAGCCCTCGACCCAGCCGTCGTCCGGCAGGCCGGCCGAGCGGTAGGGATCGAACACCGGGTTCGCCTGCAGCCGGTAGTACAGCCGGGGCGCCCCCGTCAGCACCGCGCCGCTGCGCACCGGCGAGATGTCGAGCACGATCGAGTCACCCGGGTCGTTGCGCAGGTGCGCCGGCGGCGAGATGTTGCGCGCCATGTCGAAGCGCACGCTGTTGGCGCCCAGGTCCTGCAGGTCGACGCCGCCGAACGCGGGGAACCCGTCGTTCGCCAGGTCGATCTCGCGGACCGACATGCCGGGCCCCGTGAACGGGTAGGCCTCGAACCGGACGTTGTCGAAGTAGGGAGCCGGGCTGGCGTTGTTGCCGGTGTAGCCGAAGGCCCAGCCGATCTCCCACACCGACAGCTGGATCTGCACCCACTGCCGTCCGGGCTCGAGCAGGTCGGTGACCTCCTCGCTGAAGCGCAGGTAGTCGGGGCCGCCGATCTCCAGGAAGTTGCGGTCGCGCCACGGCATGGTCTCGATGTCCGCCGGGTCGGCCGAGGCCGTCGAGCGCACGCCCCACAGGAACGCGACGCCGGGGCTGTCCGCGGCCAGGGTCTCGTGGCGGTACACGTCGTACAGCAGCGTGGCGCCCTGGAAATCACCCGCCGGCCAGGCCATGACCGGCGACTCGACGAAATTGTGCAGGTGGCCGTCGGGCCCGGCCAGGCCCCCGGTCACGTTCAGGATGAAGCCGTTCGGGCCGTAGCACCAGTCGATGCACGGGCTGCCGCCGGTGCCGGGCACCACCTGGCCGTCGTCGACGAACGCGACCTGCACCGAGTTGTTGCCGGCGCAGGGATCGATGTCCTGCAGTCCGGTCCACAGCTTGGCGAAGTCGCCGACGCCGTCGGGCAGCACGGGCTGGAACTGGCCCAGGGTGCCGTCCTCGAAGCCGGTGCTGTAGCCCGCGCCGTTGGAGAGGGCGATGGTCACGTCGTCGACCTGCAGCGCGCCCGCGCCCTGCCAGGAGCAGTCCTCGTCCGAGGCCGCGCCGTCGGAGACGAAGCGGAACTGCACGACGACCTCGTTGCTGCCCGCGCCGAGGTAGTCGCCGGGGGAGTACGTGGTCTGTCCGGACACGTTCACGCCGGTGCCGACGCCGTCGGCGACCCAGACGTTGAGCGGCTGCTGGTCGAACTTCACGAAGGTCAGGTAGCTGTAGTCGTAGCCCGTCTCGGAGTCGTGGTTCACGACGGCGTTGACGGTCACGGTGCAGCTGAGGCTGTTGTTGGCCACCTGGCCGCGCCACTCGAGGATCTCGTTCCAGTTGTTCCCGTAGCCGCCCGCGGGGTCCGAGGGCGTGCACGGGTCGTAGACGAGGTCACCGCACCAGGCGCTGTAGCTGCCGCTGACGACGTTGTAGGTGTCGGCATGCCAGGCGGACGAGGTGGGCTGGGTGGCGTCCCAGTGGGTCCAGCCGTTCCAGGCCGCGCTGCCCTGCGCATTCTGGAACTGGCCGTTGTAGTCGGCGCCGCTGTTCCACGGACCCATGATCAGGTGCGTGTCCCGGGCGGCCTTGGCCGCGGGAGCGGCCAGGGTGGGCGCTTCGGCTCCAAGCGCCCGGCGGAAGTTCGGTCGGGTTTGTTCGGCATCACCTCCGTAGGCGGTTGCGGCGAGAACGAGGATCGCTGCGGACAATAGGCTGCGAACGAATGCGGCTCTCATGAGCGGACCTCCCGTCGGGGAAGTTCGGGGGACATGAGTCGCTCTGGACTGAACCTACGGAGACCGACCGGGCCGGACAAGAGGTCCGGGGCGAATTCTTGAAGAATTTTCACCCTTCGATATTCGCTGTTTTTTCGCTTTTCTTCTTGACAAGACAGACAAATGTCTGTTTAATGGAGCCATGCTCGCTGACCTGTCAACCCTGAACGCCTGGACCAAGGAGCCCGCCATGGCCCGCAACCCGCAGGGACACACCCGCCGCGACGTGCTGGCCTTCGTGCGCGAGCGGCTGGCGGCGGGCGCGCCCCCCACGGTGCGCGAGGTGCAGGAGCATTTCGGGTTCCGGGCGGTGCAGTCGGCCCGCCAGCACCTGGAGGCCCTGGTGGCCGAGGGGGCGCTGGTCAAGGCGCCGGGCCGGGCCCGGGGGTATCGCCTGCCCCCGGGTTCGCCCGGCGCCGCCGGTCCCGTGCGCCTGGTGCCCCGCCTGGGCCGGGTGCAGGCCGGCGCCCTGAGCGAGGCCATCGAGGATCCCGACGGCTGGGTGCCCATGGACGGCCTGACCGGCGAGCACGAACTCTTCGCCCTGACCGTGCGGGGCGAAAGCATGAGCGGTGTCGGCATCCTGCCGGGCGACCTGGTGATCGTCCGCCGGCAGGACACGGCCCGCGACGGCGAGATCGTCGTGGCCCTGGTGCGCGACGACGCCACCGTCAAGCGTCTGCGCTTGCGCGCGGGGCGGATCGAGCTGCATCCCGAGAACCCGGCCTTCGCGCCGATCGTCCTGGGGCCCGCAGCCGAGGTCCGCATCCTGGGCAGAGTCGTGGAAATCCGCCGCCGGCTGGCCTGATCGCCTGCAGCCGGCTGCCCACGCCTGATCCGGGTGTCCCCGGCCATCGTCCCGGCGTCCCCCAGCGCCGGGCGGCATCATCGTCAATCCTGCCGCAAGGAGGTGGGTCATGGCTGCTGTCGCCCGTGATCTGGCATCGTCGTCCCTGGACGAAGCGGTGGTCGATGCGTCCGCCGCGCACGGCAACCTTGCCGTCGACATCTTCCGGCATCCGTCGCTGGTGCGCCTGCGCGCCGAGCCAGCGGCCGAGCCGGCGACCGCGCCGGCCTGGACCTGTGCCGAGCTGGCCGGCCGCCTGTGCGAGCTGACGGCGGGCGTCGACTCGGCCGCGCTCTCGGCGGCGGTGCACCTGGTGCGCGATGCCCAGCGCGCCGGCGATCCCGTCGCCTGGATCACCGCGCGCGCGGCGACCTTCCATCCGCCCGACGCGGCCGCGGCGGGCGTCGATCTCTCCGCCCTGGTGGTGGTGCGCGCCCGCGATGCGCGCACGGCCGGCCGCGCGGCGGACGTGCTCCTGCGCTCGGGGGCGTACGGGCTGGTGGTGCTCGATCTGGGGACGGACGCCGCCATGCCCACGCCCCTGCAGGGCCGGCTCGTGCAGCTGGCGCTCAAGCACGACGCCGCGGTGCTGTGCCTGACCGAGAAGGGGCGCGACGATCCGTCCCTCGGCTCGCTGGTGTCGCTGCGCGGCCAGGTCTCGCGCCGCCGCGCGCCGGGCGGCTTCGCCTGCCGCATCGACGTGCTGAAGGACAAGCGGCGCGGTCCGGGCTGGCGTTGGCGGGAGGTGCGCCGTGGTCCGGACGGCCTGCACTGAACGCCTGACCACCGCGAGCCGCATCGCGCGCACCGACCGCATCGCCTGCGTCGACCTGCCCGCGCTGCCGCTGCAGCTGCTGCTGCGCGATCACCCCGACTGGCGCGGCCAGCCTGCCGCCGTCGTCGAGGAGGATCATCCGCAGGCCCGCTTGCTGTGGGTGAACGAGGCCGCCCGCAGCGTGGGCGTGCTGCCGGGCCTGCGCTACGCCGCGGCCCTGGCCGTGTGCCGCGGGCTGAACGCGGCGCCGGTCGCGCCCGCGCGCATCGCTGCGGCCACCGAGAGCCTGCACCGCCACTTCCTGCGCCACAGCCCGCGCGTCGAGCCCGCGCGCCACGACCCGGGCGTGTTCTGGCTCGACGCCGGCGGCCTCGAGCGCGTGGCCGGCTCGCCGGCCCGCTGGGCCCGCAGGCTGTGGGAAGGCCTCGACCGCGCGGGCTTCACCGCGGGTGTGGTGGTGGGCTGGTCGCGCTTCGGCAGCGCGTGCCTGGCCCGCGTGCATCGCCAGCCGGTGGTGGTGCCCTCGCCCGCGCGCGAGGCCGCGGCCTGCCGCGCGGTGCCGCTGGTGCGCCTGGAGCTCGACCCGCGCCTGCGCGACGACCTCGTGCGCCTGGGCCTGGAGACCGTGGGCGACCTGATGGCCCTGCCCCCGTCGGGCCTGGCGGCGCGCTTCGGCCAGCCGACGCGGCAGCTGATCGAGTTGGCCCGCGGCCTGCGCTTCGATCCGCTGCAGCCGGTGCTGCCGCCCGAGCCGGTGCGCGCCGAGCAGGTGTTCGAGGAGGCCGCCGAGACCGACGCCTGGCGCCTGCTCTTCGTCGTGAAGCGCCTGCTGCATCCGCTGCTCGAGCGCCTGGCCGACCAGGGCGAGGCCGTCGCGCTGCTGCACCTGGACCTGGTGCTCGAGGATCGCGCCCGCACCCGCCGCCGCGACTCACTGCGTCCGGCCGAGCCCACGCTCGACGCCGTGCTGCTGATGGAGCTGGTGCGCCTGCGCCTGGAGGCGATCGACCTCTCGGCCGGCGCCGAGCGCGTGATCCTCGAGCTGGAGCCCGCCGATGCGCCGCCGGGGGTGCTCGAGCTGTTCCGCCGCCATCCGCGCCGCGATCCCGCCGCCGCCCTGCGCGCGGTGGCCCGCGTGCGCGCCGAGCTGGGCGACGCCGCCGTGGTGCGCGCCGAGCTGGCCCCGGGCCACCTGCCCGAGCAGTCCTGGCGCTGGCAGCCCATCACCACCCTCGACACGCCCGCTCCGGGACCGGTGCGCGATGCCCCCCTGGTGCGCCGCGTGCTGGCCCGCCCCCGCCCCCTCATGGCCGGCCCGCTAGACCTCGTCCGTGATGCCCCCGAGCAACTCCTGCGTGCCGCCGCCGGCCCCGGCGGAGCAACATTCACCCACGACGGCGTGCGCACCCACGGTCCCCACCTGCTGTCGACAGCCTGGTGGTCCGCCGAGCAGCGCCGCTCCTATCATTTCATCGAAGCGACCGATGGCCCGGTGCTCTGGGTCTTCCACGCCAACGGCTACTGGTATCTTCAGGGTCGTGTGGAGTGAGGCGGTGGGCGTCGGGGCGCATCGGCGCGTCTTCGCGCCGAGCGAGGCCCGCAGGGCCGATGCGCTAAGCCTCGACGCCCACCGCCTCGCTCCACACGGCCCTGAAGGACACAGCTACTGGCCGGTGTAAGGAAGGTAGCGCCCCGCCAGCGCCTCGTCGCCGAGCTTATCGGCGAGGGCCACCAGCTGCTTCGCCATGACCACCGTCCGGGGATTGTCGGCGCCGAGCTTGGCCAGGCTGATGTCGAAGCAGGAAACAAGCCGGAGGCGGGCTTCATCGTCGCGGTCGAGGTCCATGAGGGCCATGCCGCAGTCGCCCTCGGCCATGCCGGTGCGGGGATGGTCGTCGCCGTACATGCGTTGGGCGATCTCGAGGGTGCGCTCGTAGAGGGCCAACGCCTGGTCCGGATGGCCCAGGGCGCGCAGCGCGATGCCCTCGTTGCGCAGCAGGGTGAGCACGTCGGGATGGTCGAGGCCGCGCGCGGCGATCAGGCGCGGCTCGAGTTCGCGGTAGACGTCCAGGGCGCGCTGGCTGTCGCCCGACAACATGGCCACCGTGCCGACGTTCAGGCGCGTGCGGATGGCGTCGATGTGGTCGGGCCCGAGATTGCGCGCGCGGATGGCGTAGACCTCCTCGAGCGAGGCGAGGGTCTCGTCGGGGCGGCCCAGCATGTACAGGACGCCGCCGCGGTTTTCCAGGCAGGTCGCGTACTGGGGATGGTCCTCGCCGAACTGCTTCCGGGTGACCTCGAGGGCCGCGTCGAAGTCGGCCAGGGCGCCCTCGAGGTCGCCGCTCTGGCTGTGGTACTGCGCTGCGTTGGACATGTACACCGCCAGGTGCGGGTCGTCGGGATCGATCGCGCGCACCACGGCGCACGCCTCGCGCGACAGCGAATCGGCCGCGGCCATGTCGCCATCGCGCAGCTCGCGCAGGCTCGCGCGCATGGTGAAATCCTCGGCGGCGAACAGCCGGTCCTTGCCCTCCAGGCGCGCGGTGAGCGCCTCGGTCGTCGTCATGACCGAGTCGGCCTCGGCGAAGCGCTGCGCGTCGAGCAGGCTCTGGGCCAGGTACTGGCGCGCGCGGACGAGATCCACCGGCGGCACCGCCGGGGTCCGCTCCAGGCGGCGGACCGCCGTGGTCGCCAGGTCGGCCGCCTTCGGGTAGTCGTTCTGTGCCGTGGCCAGCCGAGCGTCCAGCAGTTCCAGCGCGGCCGTCGCCTGCGGGTCGACGTCGCCGCGCGCGGCATTGATCTCGACCGCGCGCGCCACCTGGACCGCCGCGGGCTCGAGGCGCCCGAGCCCCAGGTAGGCCTCGCCCAGCGTGGCGCGCATCGAGGCCTCGACCTCGGGCTGGTCCGCGAAGGCCGTGGCCACCTCCTTCGTCGCGGCGTCCAGGGCC
>DAOPJF010000123.1:0-7200 GCA_035399525.1 Candidatus Krumholzibacteriia bacterium
CACGCCCATGACGGTGATGATCGTCATGAAGGCGAAGATCATGGGATAGCGGCGGATGGCGCCCTGCGTGAGCTTCATCGCGCGGCCCCCGTCCCCGCGGCGCCGGCGCCCTGGTCCAGGCGGGTGGCGGCGGCGTCGGCCTTGACCGTGGCGGGGTCGCCGGCAACGCTGCCGTCGGCGGCGGTCGCCGTCTCGGTGACCGTCACCAGGCTGCCGTCGCGCAGGTCGCGCTGGCCGCGCACCACGAGCCGGTCGCCGGGCTCGAGCCCCGAGGTCACGACCACCATCAGGCCCTGGAACGCGCCCAGGGTCACGCCGCGGCGGCGTGCGCGGTCCCCCTCGACCACGTAGACGGCGTCGCCGGCCCGGTCGGGCAGCACGGCGTCCCGCGGCACCGACACGACGTCGGTGCTGGCGTGCTTGGGCAGGCGGGCCCGCCCGATGACGCCGCTGCGCCAGGCGAGGTCCGGATTGGGGATCTCGATCTCCACGGTGAACTTGCCGGTCTGCCGATCCGCCTCGGGCGAGACGAAGGTGACGGTGCCCGGGGCCGACGTCTCCGAGGCGCCCAGCAGCACCTCGGCGGGGTCGCCGCGGTGGATCCAGGCCACCTGGCCGTCGGTCAGGAATGCCTCGAGCTTCAGCGTGTACGGGTCGATGATGCGCGCCACCGGGGAGAACGGGGCGAGCACCTCGCCCAGCTCGACGCTGCGCTCGACCAGCACGCCGGCGAACGGCGCGGTGATCGCGGCCCGCTCCCACCGCACGCGCGCCACCTCGGCGCGCGAGCTGGCCTCGGCGTGGCGGGTCTGGGCGTCGAGCAGCTCGATGCGGCTGACCTTGCCCGCATCGAACAGGCGCTGGACCTTGTCGACGTTATACTCCTGGTCGGCCAGGGCCGCCTGGGCCGCCTTCAGCTCGGCGGCCAGGATGTCGCGTTCCTGCTCGACGATCAGGTCGCCGGCCTTCACGGTCGCGCCCTTGGCCGCGCCGATGGCCGTGACCGGACCGCTCTCCTGCGCGCCCAGGTCGGCCGCCCGCACCGGGACGACCGGACCGGCGATCTCGTAGTACTCGACCAGGCCGCCGGGACCCACCTCGAGCACGCGTACGTTGCGCGGCACCTCGCGCACCGTGTCGGGCTCGCTCTTGCCGGCGCAGCCGGCGAGCACGAGCGCCCCCAGGACGAGGATGCCCGCACGCGCCGGGCGGCTGCCGCGATTCAGCGTCTTCATCGTTCAACCTCCGCCACCAGGCCGGGAATGTCGGAAAGGGGCACCACCGGCGACCAGCCGACCGCGCGCTTGAGCGAGGCGGTCAGGGTGAGCACGGTGTACCGGGCATCGATCACGTTGTTGCGGGCCTCGGCGCGGTTGGCCTCGGCGACCAGGACATCCAGGTAGTTGGTCTTGCCCAGCTGCAGCATCAGCAGGCTCTCGTCCAGCACCTCTTCGCTGCGCTCGAGGTTCAGCTGCACCGCGTCCAGGAGGTCGCGGGCCAGCCGCAGGTTCGCCAGCAGCTCGAGGACCTCGACCTGGACGTCGCGGCGGCGACCGTCCAGCTCGGCCTCGGTGCGGCGGATGCGGGCGTCGGTCTCGTCCACCAGGCCCTTGGTCAGCAGGCCGTCGAAGACCGGCACGGTGACCGCCGCCGTGGCGCGCCAGTTGTCGTGCCCGTCGTCGAAGACCGTGTCGGTGGTGCGGCCCACGTAGCCGTACGAGCCGCTCAGGGTCAGGTAGGGACGCCGCCCGGCGATCTGCGCCTGGCGGTTGCGCCGCAGGATGTCCACGAACAGCGCCGTGGCCTCGAGCTCGGGACGCCGCTGCGCCAGGTCCAGGGCCACCGCGTCGGCCAGCGGGTCGAGCTCGAGCAGCTGCCGGTTGGCGATGCGCAGCGGCTCCTCGGGGCGGCGGCCCATCAGGGCGTTCAGCCGGCCGCCCTCGTTGCGCAGCCGCGCCTCGGCGACGGCCAGCTGCGGCGCGGTGTTGGCCACCGTGACCGCGGCCTGCAGCGTGTCCAGCCGCGTGGCCAGGCCCAGGTCGTACCGCAGGCGCGTGATGGACAGGAGCTCGTTCTCGTTGGCGAGCTGCGCGCGGATCGCCTGCACGTTCTCGGCCGCCCGCACGATGCTGTAGTAGGCGCCCATCACCGCCTCGACCGTGGTGTGCTCGACTGCGGCCAGTTGGCGGTCCTGCTGGTTGAGCCCCAGCCGCGCAGCGCCGACGGCGCCGAGGATCTTGACCGGATTGATCTCCCACGTCGCGGCCAGCCCGGCGTTGTAGAAGGTCTGGGCCGGAATCTCGCCCGGCGGCGGGATGATCGAGCTGAACCCCGCGTTGACGTCGTCGACCCACTGCGTGAAGCCGGGATCGGACCCGGCGGGCGCCGGCGGGAACAGCCCGCCCGAACCGCCGCCGAAGGTCGAGTCCAGGGCCATGCTCGGGTCGCGGCCGCGGGTCCACGAGCCGGTCAGGTCCAGGGTGGGCAGTCCCGTGGACAGGGCCTGGTCCATCTTGCCCTCGAGCTCGGCCCGCTTCAGGCGTTCGGCCCTGAGCAGGTCGTTGGCCCCGAGCGCGGCGTCGATGCAGGCCGCAAGATCGAGGGTCGCGCCGGCGCCCGGCCGGGCGTCGATCTCCGGGCCGAGGGGCTCGGAGCGGGTGAACGCCGGCATCGGGTCGGCCGGGGCCGCGGCGGGCTCCTGCCCCGTGGCGGCCCCGGTCGCCAGGATGGCGACGACCAGCAGGGCGGCGCCGGTCAGGCGATCCACGTTCATGGCATCTCGTCTTTCGCATGGTGGGTGGCGTGCGGGGCATCGCCCCACAGGTGGTCGAGCAGCGCGGCTTCCGCGGCAGTGCGCGGGTGCCGCTGGCGGGCGTCGGCCACGACGGCGCGGCCGACCTCGCTCAGCAGCAGGACCAGCACGTCGAGCGTGCAGGCCTCGGCGCAGCCGTGGCAGATCTCGATGGCCAGTCCGTGGGTGAAGACGGCCATCTTCTTCAGGACGACGGTGCGCTCGGCCTGGTCCAGGGGCTCGAGCTCGGGCAGGGACGCCGTGGCTCCCAGGAGCTCGTCGAGGATGTCGGAAGCCGAGTCGTAGCCCTCGTGGGGCGACAGGAACAGGTCGGCGTACAGCTTCGGCGTCTGCCAGACGAAGGTCAGCACGCCGATGCCGATGTTCAGGAACGCGTCCTCGGTGTGGGACCTGCGGGTCAGGGCCAGGAGTTCGCGGGCCGCCGCCTGCTTCACCGCGTCGGTCAGCGCCTCCATGGTCGGAAAGTTGCTGTAGACCGGCGCGGTCGAGGCCCCGAGCTGGTCGGCCACCCGGCGGGCGGTGACCTGGGACAGGCCCTCCTGCCGGGCCACCGCCAGGGCGGCCTCGATCACATCTTCTTTACTGAAAACCCTTTTGCGCATGATTCCTTTCCCCTGACCCCCTCCGCGGCACCACATTACGGGCGTTATATAACAAGTGTTGCGTAAAGCGGCAAAAAAAATCAGCGCCAGGGGGCCAGCACCAGGATGACGCCCAGCAGGGCCAACGTCGCCGCGACGGCCTTGCGGCGGTCGAAGCGCTCGCCGAGGAACAGGGCCGCGAACGCGAGGATGGCAATGGTGCTGGTCTGGTTCAGGACCGCGGCCCGCCCCACCGCGGTGTACTTCATGCCGGCGATCCACAGCATCAGGGCGATGTACGAGCCGAGCACCGACCCGGTCACCGTGAACCGCCAGGCGCGCTGCGGGCGCAGCGCCGCGAGGTAGGCGCGGCGCGACGGGTGGATCAGCGCCGCCGGCAACAGCACGGCCACCGACGCCACCTGGCGAACGGCCGTGGCCCACACGACGTCGGCCCGCTCGAGGGCCGGCTTGGCGATGACGATGCCGAAGGCGAGGGTCGCCATGGACACCCCGCCGAGCGCGATGCCCGCGGCCATGCTGCGGCGGGTCGTACCTGCCGGCAGATCGACGCGCGTGGCCACCATCACGCCGCCGATGATCAGGGCCATGCCCCCCAGTTGCCAGGGCCCCGCCTTCTCGCCCAGCAGCAGGTACGCGAAGACGATCACGAACGGCGAGTACAGCGTGTCGACGATGGCGTTCAGGCCCGCGCCGATGCGGTTGAGGCTGGCGTGGAACAGCGTGTCGGCCAGGGCGATGGCGATCACGCCGCTGGCCAGCAGGCGCACGTAGTCCTCGGCCGGCGCCTCGGGCAACAGCGGCTGCCGGCGCACGAGCATCGTGACCGCGAACAGCAGCAGCGACACCAGCGACCGGAAGAGGTTCATCGCCAGGGGCGGCACGGTCTCGCCCGACCGCCGGAAGAACACGACCGCCAGGCCCCAGACGACGGCGCAGGCCAAGGCATAGAACTCGCCCATGGTGACCTCGGGTTCGGGGCCTCAGGTGGTGCCGGTGACGGCGGGGAAGCGGATCTCGACGCGGCAGCCCTCGCCGGGTGCCGACTTCACGGTCACGCTGCCGCCGACCGACCGCAGCCGCTCGCGCAGGCTGAACAGGCCGAAGCCGCCGCCGGCCGGCGTCGGCAGCACGTCCTCGAGCCCGGCGGGATCGAAGCCCTGGCCGTCGTCCTCGACCGTCAGCAGCACCTCGCCCGGCGGCAGCCGCAACGCGACCCGCACGGACTCGGCCGCTGCGTGCTTGCGCACGTTGGCCAGCAGCTCGCGCACCGACTGGTAGCCCATCATGCGCAGGTCCTCGGGCAGGACGGGCTCGTCGACGTCCGAGTCGACCTCGCAGCGGATGCCGGTGCGCTGCTCGTACGTACGGCCGAGCCACTCCAGGGCGGCCGCGAGGCCGACCTCGTACAGGACCGGCGGGAACAGCTCGAAGGTCAGCGAGCGCGCCTGCGTGATGGTCTCGTCGAGGATGCCGATGATCTGCTGGGCGAGACCGGCGGGATCCTCGATCCGGTGGGGATACTTCAGCAGCGTGACCTGCGCCCGCAGCCCGAACAGCTGCTGGGCGAGCCCGTCGTGGATGGCCTCGGCCAGCTGCCGCCGCTCGCGGTCCTCGACCAGCGCCAGCTGGTTGCTCAGGGCGCGCAGGCGCTCCTGGTTCTCCAGCAGTTGGCGCTCGGCGCGCTTGGCGGCGGTGATGTCGCGCACCACCGAGAAGATGCGGCGCCGGTCGGCATAGGGGAACGAGTTCCAGGACAGCCAGCGGTGGCTGCCGTCGCGGCACAGGAAGCGGCACTCGAGCCCGTCCACCGGCTCGCCCTCGGCCAGCCTGGCGAAGGCCGCGGCGACCGCCGCGCCGTCGTCCGGATGCACGAACGACAGCACGGGACGCCCCATGATGTCGTCGCGCGACCAGCCCAGCACGCGCACCCAGGCGGGGTTGACCTGCTCGAGGTAGCCGTCGAACCAGCCGACGGCCAGCAGGTCGATGGAGAGGTTGAAGAGCCGGTCGCGCTCCTGCTCGGCCTCCTGGCCCTGCAGCAGGCGATCCTGGACCGCCAGCATCTCGCGGGCCAGGGACTCGCCTTCGCGTGCGCGGCGCTCGAGCTCGCGCTGCCGGCGCCCCAGGACCCCCACGCGGCCGACCGCGTACCAGCCGGCCCCGGCGAGGGCGGCGGCCATCAGCGCATGGGCGAGCTTCAGGTCAATCATGGCCGAACATCCGGCTCCAGCACTGCTGGGGGTTGGTGAAGACGATGGCCTCGCCGCCGAAGCCGCCTCCGGCGCCCGCATCGCAACGCGGCCAGGGTCCGCGGTCGGGCCGGGGGCCGCCGCCGACCATCGCCACGGCGAGCGTCCGCGGCACGACGCCCTCGTTCACGTAGAGCGCCGCCCGGCCATCCGGGTGCAGCAGGCGCGCCAGCGCAGCGGCCCAGGACGGCTCGCGGGTCAGCGGCGGCGGACCGGCGCCCGGTCCCACCGCGCCCAGGCGGCGGCGCTGACCCGTCTGCGGGTCGTCCACGCGAAACACGTGGCCCGGCACGGGCGCCCAGCCGTGCGCATCCCCGATGGCCAGGTGCAGGTCCCAGAACGTGGCGCGGACCGGCATGACCAGGGTGCGCCAGGCTGCGGTATCCGGCAGCAGGCTGTCCACGCGCAGCCAGAACGCCGCGCCGTCCAGCGGCGGATACGGGATGATGCGGGCGGGTTCGCGTTCCGTCAATCCCGCTTCTCCCGGTCGTCGGCCGCGTCGCGCCAGGCCTGCCGCGCCAGGCGTCCGACCTGCCAGGCCAGGGCCGCCAGGGCCACCACGCCGGCAGCGGAGGCCACCAGCCGGATGGTGTCGGCATCGCCTTGGGCCGCCTCGGCGCCCGCGCCCGACACCAGGTGCCCGACGAGGACGTGCGCCGTCACGCTCGGCACGGCGCCGAGCAGCCCCAGCGCATAGTGGCGGGCCGGCGAGCGGCCCGCGGCCAGGGCGTAGCTGACCAGTCCGAAGTTGAAGGGCGCCAGGCGGGCCAGCAGGTTCAGGCGCAGCGAGCGCTCGCCGGCCAGCCGATCCAGGCCACCCAGGCGGTCGCTTCCGGCCACCCGGCGGCGGATGGGCTCGCGCAGCACCGACCGGCCTAGGGCCAGCATCAGCAGCCCGCCGCCGAGGACCGCCGCCAGCGCGACGGCGAGGCCGTGCAGCGGTCCGTAGACCGCACCGGCCGTGAATCCGAGGACCGACACCGGGAAGCAGCCCGTGGCCAGGAGCGCGAACGCGCCGGTGAACAGGGCGGCGCCCCGCAGACCGGCCCCGGCCAGCCCCGGGCCGATTGCCGGCCAGCGCAGGGCCGCCAGGCCGGCAGCCGCCACCAGCAGCACGAGCACCACGATGCGGAGCGCGCGCGCGATCACCGACACCTCCCCGGCCTGGTCCAGGCGCACCAACGACGAAGGCCCGCAACAGGGCGGGCCTTCGCGATCCGGGTGGTGGAGCCAAGGGGGATCGAACCCCTGACCTCATGACTGCCAGTCATGCGCTCTCCCAGCTGAGCTATGGCCCCACCGGAATGAGCGGGAAATATAGCAAACCATCCCCCTGTGTCAAACATTTCCCTGCCTTGACTTTCCCCATGGGCGTGCCTACGATGCGGCCGGTCGCCGCGCCCCGCGGCAGGCCGATTCAGGGTGCCGGAGTGGTGAAACTGGTAGACGCGCCGGACTCAAAATCCGGTGTTCCTTGGAACGTGTGGGTTCGAGTCCCACCTCCGGCACCACCCCGACCGGGGCCTCAACTTCC
>DAOPJF010000124.1:0-7194 GCA_035399525.1 Candidatus Krumholzibacteriia bacterium
AGCACGATCGTCCCGGCCACGTCCAGGCCTGCGTAGTCGTCGTAGCCGCGGTCGGGCAGGCTCAGGCCATAGCCGACGAACACCACCGGTCCCGTCGCCGCACCCGCACCGCTGAAGCCGCGGCACGCGAAGTCCACGCCCGGCGCCAGCTCGCTGCGCACACCGTCGGCGCCGATGATCGACGCCGCGCAAGCCGTGATGACGTTGGCCTCCATGGGCAGGTGCTGGCGCCAGCCGCCGTCGTCGCCGCCGGGCTCGAGCCCGAGGGACGAGAACAGCGCCTCGGCGCGGGCGGACGCCCTCGCGTACCCGTCGGTGCCGGGCAGCCGTCCGGCGCAGGCCGGCGAGGCGAAGAAGGTCACGTCCGCCAGCAGCGTGTCGGCGCGGATGACGGCGGCCGCGTCGTCGGCCGCCGAAGCGACCGCGGGCAAGACCAGGCATCCCAGGACGACGAGTCGACGCATCACGTTCATGTCAGCGGTCCTTTCCGGCGGGATGCCCGCCCCAGCGCGCCACCACGGCACGGCGGGCAGGCACCTCGATCACGGCATAGCACAGGGCGCAGAAGGCGCTCGTCAGCAGGTACAGCGCCGGCAACCGCGCGTAGCCCAGGCGGTCGGTCAGCGCCAGCAGCGGCGTCATCATCACCGTCAACTGCACGAGGTAGAGCCCGTACGAGATGCGGCCGGCATGCACCGCCGCGCGCGTGGACAGCAGCCGCACGACGACGTTGTCCGGCGCGCACAGGGCCAGGATCAGCACCGCGGCCAGCAGGGCGATGGCGTAGGTCAGCAGCAGCGTGCCCACCGAGCTGGCGTCGTTCTTCGCCGCCATGGCCACGCCCATCGCCACGAAGCAGGCCAGCGCCAGCCACAGCCCGCGCCGCGCCGTCAGCCACGGGGTGAACCGCGGATCGCGATGGATGAAGGCGGCCGCCATGCCCAGGGCGAACTCGGGCAGGCGCCCGGACAGCGTCGCGTGCAGCCAGTGGTCGTCCGGGTGCATGAACCCCTGCCAGCCCAGCGGCGTGCGCGCGGCGACGGCGGCCACGCCCGCACCCAGCCCCGCCATCGCCACGACCAGCAGCCCGAGCGCCCCGACCAGCGCCGCCACCCGCCGCAGGTCCAGCCGCGCGTCCCACCGGCGATCGCGCCAGGCCAGCGCGGCGATGACCAGGAAGAAGACCGGCGCCAGCGCGTAGAACGACTCCTCGACCGTCAGCGACCAGGCCGTGGGCAGGCCGCCGTAGCGCAGGCCGGCGAAGAAGCCCTGGGTCATGGTGCCGGTCACCAGCCAAGTGGCGTCGGGCGTCTCGCCGCGCCCCAGCCGGGCCCCGTGCTCGACCGCGGCGAAGGCCAGGAACAGGGGCCAGATGCGGGCGACGCGCTTGACCAGGAACAGCCGCAGCGACACCCGGCGCCGGGCGAAGGCCTCCCAGTAGATGCGCGTGATGAGGAAGCCCGACAACACGAAGAAGATGGATACGCCGACCTGCCCCTGCTTCCACACCGCGAGGAACGGCACCCACTCGGGCCCGGCGGCCACGCCGCGGGCCGCCGGCGGGAACAGCACGGCGTAGTGGTACAGGAACACGAGCAGGGCGGCGATGCCCCGCAGCGCGGTCAGCGGTCGGATCTCGGTCATCCTGTCGCACCTCGGCTGCCTGCGGCGGTGGGCGGCGCCCGGCTCGAACCGGCGCCAGGCCCGCGATGATACCGCGCCGTGGGCGCAGGGTCACCCGCGCAATCGCCGCGGGGGGCGTTCGGTCCCTCCCCCCGCGGCAGGGCGCCGGCCTCAGTCCGTCGTGCCGATGGTCCCCGGGGTGCCCACGAGCAGGGTCACCTGCCGCGTGGCCAGGTCCAGCGCGCGGATCGCGTGGTTCAGCGAGTCGGCGATGTAGAGGTCGCCGCCCAGCTTCACGACGCTCTTGGGCAGGTAGAGCCGAGCCTCGTCGCCGACGCCGTCGGTCGACCCCGAGGTGCCGCCCAGTCCGGCGAGGGTCGTGACCACGGCCGTGGCGAGCACCGCCTGCCGCACCGTGTAGCCGTAGGCGTCGGCGATGAACAGGGTCGTGCCGTCGGTGTCCAGGCCGTACAGCTGGTCGAAGCGCGCGGCGCTGCCGGCGCCGTCGGCCGTGCCCGGGTCGCCCGCCGAGCCGACCCAGGTCGTGACCGTGCGCGTGGCCAGCTCGATGCGGCGGACGGTGTAGTTGCCGGTGTCCGAGACGTAGGCATACCCGTCGTGAACCGCGATGCCCGAGGGATGGCGGAAGCGCGCGTTCTCGCCCACGCCGTCGGTGGCCCCGTGCTGGTGCAGCAGGCCGGCCACGGTGGTCACCACGCCCGCCGTCGTCACCTTGCGCACGGTGCTGGCGTAGGTGTCGGCCACGTAGAGGTCGGTCCCGTCGGTGCCGATGGCGTTGGGGAAGTGGAACGAGGCGGCGGCGCCCGCACCGTCGTCGCCGCCGGCCACGCCCGCGGCGCCGGCCAGCGTCGTCACGGCGCCCGAGCCCGGGTCGACCTGGCGGATCGTGTTGTTGATGGAGTCGGCCACGTAGAGCTGGCCGCCCAGCAGCGTGATGCTCCGCGGCTGATTGAACGACGCCGCCGCGCCTGTGCCGTCGGACGAACCGTCGACGCCCGCCGCGCCCGCGAGGGTCACGGTCGCGCCCGTCGCCGCGGTCACCTTGCGGATGGTGTGGTTGAACGTATCGGCGACGTACAGGTACGTCCCGTCGGTGGTGATGCCCATCGGCTCATGGAACAGGGCCGTGTTCTGGTGTGGGACGTTCGGGTCGGCCGGGTCGCCGTCGTTGTCGTCGCCGCAGCCGGCGAGCGCCGCCAGCATCGCCAGCAGAAGAGCCGTCACGAGCATCATCGTCGTCGTTCGCATCATCATCCACCTCGCGTCGGGATCCCGATCGATCGCACGGCCGACGGAGTTGTCAGGCCGCCCATGGAAAGAGGCTGTTGATCACGTGGAATCACATGCAAGAGCCTGCGGACATTCTCCTTGCTTTACCGCTCGCGAATGTTAGACTTGTCTAACAACCCGATCCGCCAGGAGCCCGGACCATGACCGACGGCGCCACGCTGCCCAACCTGACCCCGGCCCTCGAGGACTACCTCGAAACCGTGCTCCGCCTGGTGGCGGACACCGGCTTCGCGCGCGTCCGCGACATCGCCGACGCGCGCCAGGTCAGGCCGGCCTCCGTCTCGCCGGCCATGCGGCGGCTCGAGGAGCTCGGGATGATCCGGTACGAACGGCGCGAGTACGTCGCCCTGACCGATGCGGGCGCCGACGCGGCGCGGCGGGTGTACTCGAGGCATCGGGTGCTGCGGCGGTTCTTCGGCCAGTTCCTGGGCCTGCCCGCCGACGTGGCCGAGGCCGACGCCTGCACGGCCGAGCACAGCCTGTCGGCCGCGACCCTGGACCGCCTGGTGCAGCTGTTCGAGTACATGGAAGTGTGCCCCGAGGGCCGCACCCACCTGCGCCACTTCCAGCAGTGTGCGCGGGTCAACGACGGCGCGTCCTGCTGCACCGACGACTGCCCGGTGGTGCAGGACCTCGCCGAAAGGAAGCCGACCATGAGCATTGCCGACCTCCGGCCGGGACAGAGCGGACGTGTCCGCCAGATCGAGGGCCAGGGCGCGATCCGCCAGCGGCTCCTGGACATGGGCCTGCTCCCGGACACCATCATCGAGCTGGCGCGGGTCGCCCCGGCCGGCGATCCGCTGTGGATCAAGACCCAGGGATTCGAACTGGCCCTGCGACGCAACGAGGCGTCGTCGGTGCTGGTCGAGGTCCAGTAAGGTTTTTTTTGACCCCCAAATTAGAGGTGTCTAACAAATGACGACAGCTCTTCAGAACGACAACACGGCGGTCCAGCCCCTGAGGGTCCTGCTGGCGGGCAACCCGAACTCGGGCAAGACCAGCCTGTTCAACGCGATGACCGGGTCGCACCACAAGGTGGCCAACTACCCGGGCGTCACCGTCGAGCGGCGCGAGGGACGATGGCGGGGGGCGGGCCGGGACATCCTGGTGCGCGACCTGCCCGGCACCTACAGCCTGCTGCCCCTGTCGCCCGAGGAACGCGTGGCCCGGGACGAGATCCTCGGCGGCGACCACGACGTGGTGGTGGTGGTCATCGACGCGACGCTGCTGCGGCGCGGTTTGATGTTCCTGCTGCAGGTCATCGAGCACGGGGGCAACGCGGTCCTGTGCCTGAACATGTCCGACGAGGCCCACCGCGCGGGGCAGCAGATCGATCTCGTCTGGCTCGAGGAACTGCTGGGCATCCCCGTGGTCGAGACCGCGGCCCACCGCGGCGAGGGTCTCGGCGAGTTGCACGCCGTCCTGGTCGGGGCGAAGCCGCGTCCGCGCCCGGGATTGTCGCCGGAGATCGCGGCGATCCTCGGCGGACCGGTGGCGCTCGCCGATCCGGACGTCGCGCGCATGCAGCGCCTGGCCACGGCCGCCGACGCCGTCATCGCGCGCACGCTGGTGCACGCCGCACGGCCGGACGCGCGGCGCTGGACGCGGCGCCTGGATGCCGTGCTGGCCCACCGCACCTTCGGCCTGCCCATCTTCCTGGCGGCGATGTACGCCGTGTTCTGGGTGACGTTCACCCTCGGCGCGGCGCCGATGGACTGGATCGACGCCGGCTTCGCGGGGCTTGGCGAACTGGTGGTGCGGTTCTGGCCGGGATCGCCCGACTCGCCCCTGCTGTCGCTGGTGGTCGACGGGATCATCGCCGGCGTCGGCGGCGTGGTGATCTTCCTGCCCAACATCGTGCTGCTGTTCCTGTGCCTCTCGCTGCTCGAGGACACGGGCTACATGGCACGCGCCGCCTACCTCATGGACCGCGTGCTCAGCCGGGTCGGGCTGCACGGCAAGAGCTTCCTGCCCCTGGTGACGGGCTTCGGCTGCTCGATCCCGGGCATCATGGCCACGCGCACCATCGAGAACGAGCGCGACCGCCTGGCCACGATGATGGTGCTGCCGCTGATGTCCTGCGGCGCACGGCTGCCTATCTGGCTGCTGATCATCCCCGCACTGTTCCCGCAGGCCTGGCAGGCGCCGATGATGTGGGGCGTCTACATGTTCGGCGTCGCCCTGGCGCTGGGGCTGGCGCTGCTGCTGCGGGGCACGCTGCTGAAGGGCGAGCCTGCCCCGTTCGTGCTCGAGCTGCCGCCCTACCGCCTGCCGACCGCGGCCTCGGTGTTCGGGCGCATGGCCGAGCGCTCGGCGGTCTACCTGCGCAAGGCCGGCACGGTGATCCTGGCCATCTCGATCGTGCTGTGGGCCCTGTCCACCTACCCGCGCAAGCCCCAGTACACCGTCGACGCCGAGGTGGCCGCCGGAGCCGCCCACACGCCGGCCGAGATCGACGGGATGCGGGCCGCCGAGGCGCTGCGCTGGTCCGCCGCCGGCCGCATCGGCCAGGCGATCGAGCCGCTGTTCCGGCCGCTGGGCTACGACTGGCGCATCGTGACCGCCTCGCTCGGCGCCTTCGCGGCCAAGGAGGTCTTCGTCTCGCAGATGAGCATCGTCTACGCCCTGGGCGACGACGGAGATACGGGCGACATCGGCCGTCGGCTGCGCGCCGACTACTCGCCCGTGACCGGGCTCTCGCTGATCGTCTTCCTGCTGGTCGGCACGCCGTGCATGGCGACGATCGCCGTCACCCGGCGGGAATCCGGCAGCTGGCGATGGGCGCTGCTGCAGTTCTTCGGGCTGACGTCCCTGGCCTACGGCCTGGCCTTCGTGGTCACGAGCGTCGGAGGTCTGCTGTCATGACGGCATCGTTCATCGAGCCCGCACTCGCCGCCGCGTGTGTGCTCGGCGCCGCGGCCTACCTGCTGCGCGGCCTGGGCCGCCGATACCTGCTCCGTCGCCCCGCGCGCCCCGCGGCCGGCTGCGGTTCCTGCGGCGGCTGCGCCGGCTGCCCGGCGGCTCCGGTCAACCTGCACCCCGCACCTCGAAAGGATGGCGACCCGTGTTCCCGTTGACCCGCCTCTCCCGCGTCGCGTTCGCGACGGCGTTCGCCTGCGCGCTGCCGGCCGTCGCGGCCGACACCATCGAGCCTTTCGACCGCGGCGCCTCGGACTTCGAGCTGTACATGCAGCACGAGGGCCTGGGCCACACCTCCGCGCAGCAGGCCGTCGCCGGCGAGATGCTGCTGGGCTACGGGCTGAGCGACCGCGTCTCGGGGTTCGTCGGCGCCGTCCTGGCGGCCGATGGCCACTACCTCGACGCCTCGGGTTCGTTCAGCTTCGGCGCCTACGGGAACACGTACGCCTCCGGTCCCTGGAGCATCGACGTCATCCTTTCCCTGGCCGGCGCCGAGGATGCGCTCACGTTCAGCCCGCTGGTGGAATGGAACTGGGATGCCGAACCCGACCTGGCCGCGTGGGGCTGCTACGTGCGCGCCGGTCTGGAGGTCGGCGGGCTCGACACCGCGGCCGGTCCGAGGCGGTCGGTCGTGTACCCGATGACCATCGGCGCCTACCGCACCGTGCGCCCGGGCCACCAGGTCCTGTTCGAGTTCGAAGGCGGTGTCGCCGACCTGGCGGGCGAGGACCCCGCGGCGTCGGGCCACGCCTGGCGCAGCAGCGCCCTGTCCTTCGGCTACAACGCCTTGGTCAGCGAGGCGGTCGAGGCCGTCACCCAGGTCTCCTGGATGCCCGGACGGGACGGACAGGACGGCTCCGCGGCGGTCATGGTGGGCTTCATCGCGACCCTGCCCGGAGGGCCCTGAGCTCGACCGGGGACGCAAACACCATAAATAACAATATTTTAGACAATTTCAACAAACAGTGTCGCCTGTGTGCAAATCCTGTATCTCACCATCACGAAAAACTTGATTCGGTCGCCGAACATAGTTTATACTCGTCGTGGATCGGCGAAGTGGGACCGGTCCGGGATCACCTATCTGCGCGGACCGGCCGGCTTGCCCGGGCCGACCGACACCAAGACCAAGGAGATGGCAGCATGAACACTCGCGCTATCGCGAAGGCCCTCGCCCTCACCGCGGCGCTCATCCTGTGCGCCGGCCTGGCCCAGGCCCAGGTCACCAAGACCCTGGACTCGGCCGAGATCGTCAACGGCTACATGAACGTCTTCGAGCTCGACGGCACCACGTTCCTGTGGGGCAGCGGCTGGGGCGTGACGGACCTGTGCGCCAGCTTCAAC
>DAOPJF010000125.1:0-7162 GCA_035399525.1 Candidatus Krumholzibacteriia bacterium
CGATCGACTGCAGCGACCCGTCGCCCAGGTAATGCCAGGTGCCGCGGTTGACCATGTCGATCATCTTGGCGCCGAAGTAGATCGTCAGCAGGAACGGGATGATGCGCGCCAGCGGGGCCAGCACGTCCATCTCGTAGGGACGCTTCAGCGACCGCGAGGCCAGGAACGACTCGAAGATGGCCATGGACAGGCCCACCGCGAAGGCCGACAGCAGGAACTGCAGCGGCAGCACCGTCGTGTACCACAGCGGGTGCAGCTTGTAGGGCGAGATCACCATCAGCGTGCCCAGCGACGACTGGTGCGCGCAGGACAGCACCACGCCAAGGATGATGAAGATGGTGATGATGCGGCTCATGGTGCGCTGGATCACCCGCAGCAGGGCGTCGAGCGGGCGGTTCAGGGCCTTCAGGCCGCCCGGCAGGTTCACCCGGCCGACGAAGCGCTCGCAGACGACCGGCAGGAACTCGATGTACAGCACCGTGAGGTAGAGGCACACGCACATGCCCACCTCGAACAGCGCCGAATTCCCGTTGGGCATGCCCGGCACGAAGAAGTGCCAGATGTTGTAGTAGCGGCCCAGGTCGACGCACACGCCGAGGCCGGCGAAGGTGTAGCCCAGCATTGCCGTCAGCAGGGCGGGCCGCACGATCACCTCGTACTTGTGGCGGTGCAGCACGTGCGCCACGAAGGCGGTGGTGAAGCCGCCGGCGGCCAGGGCCACGCCCGTGGCCACGTCGATGCCGATCCAGATGCCCCAGGGGTACTGGTCGTTCAGGTTGGTCACGGCGCCCAGGCCCCAGATCAGGCGCACCGCGAGCACCGTGATCGCGGCGAGCGCCAGGGTCATCAGGACCATCACCCCGCGGGTGACGAAGGGGACGGCTTGGCGGCTACTCATGGTGGTCCTCCCCGGGCTTCTGCGGGCCCTTGCCGGCCGATTTCATGATCACGCTGACCAGGGCGAAGATCATCAGCGGGCCGCTGAACCCGCGGAAGATGCCGTGCTGGATGTGCTCGGTGACCTCGGCCGGGCTCGAATCGGCCACGGCCGGCAGCTGCACGTCCTGGAAGCCGCGGTCGCAGAGGTACAGCCACGACGTGCCGCCCACCTCGTGCTCGCCGTACACGTGGTCGACGTAGCGGCCGGGGTGCGTGCGGATGCGGTCGTGGGCCACGCTCAGCAGGGCGTCGCGCGCGCCGTAGAGCAGCGCCTCCTGCGGGCAGATCTGCACGCAGGCCGGGGGCAGGTGATCCTTGAGCGTGCGCTCGGAGCACAGCGTGCACTTCATCACGCGGGGCGTGGTGGCGTTGCGGTACTCGTAGGCCGGGATCTGGAACGGGCAGGCCACCATGCAGTACCGGCAGCCGATGCAGCGCGACGCGTCGTAGGTCACCGGCCCGAGCGGGTTCTTCTGCAGGGCGCTGACCGGGCAGGCCGACACGCAGGCCGGATGCTCGCAGTGCAGGCAGTTCACCTTCACGTCCAGGGGCTTGGGCTGGCCCTCGAGCGCCGGGTACCGGTTGATGACCGTCAGCGCCTTCTCGCTGGGCCGCCGCATGGCCGCCAGCACGCTCTTGTCGTCGTACGACTCGAGCGGTCCGTGGGCCAGGCCGTTGGCGTCCGAGCACGCCCATTCGCAGCGGCGGCAGCCCACGCAGAGCGTGAAGTCGCACAGCACGCCCACGCGGTCCGGATCGAGCGCCGGCCGGGCCTGGGCCGTCTCGACGCCGGCCAGGGCGGCGGCGGCGGTTCCCGCCGCGGTGCCCGTGATCTTGAGGAACTCTCTTCGGGTGACCATTCCCTCAGCCTCCGGTTCGGCGCGGGCCCTCGTCCGCGCCCCAGGGTTCAATGGTTGCGGTCGTGCAGGCAGCCGTCGGGGCGGTCGCGCAGGATGCACTCCTGGCCGCGGCGGCTCCAGCACTGCAGGCAGATCGCGTCGATGTTCTTCTCGTTCTCGAGCGTCATCAGCACGACGCGGCGCAGGAGATCGTACAGCTGGGTCTTCTCGCCCTCGCTGAAGCGGGCCAGCAGGGCCTCGTTGCGCGCCGTCGCTACCGCGACGAAACGGGCGACGATGGCCGCCCCCGCCGGCAGGAGCTCGACATCGTGCACCCGGCGGTCGGCCGCCCGGCGCAGGCGCCGGACCAGCCCGAGGCTCTCGAGCCGGTCCACGTTCTTGCTCGCGGCCGGCGAGCTGATGTCCAGCACGCCGGCGATCTCGCCGATGGGGAAGGCCCCGTTGGCGTTCAGCAGGTTCAGGATCAGGAACTGGTTGCGGGTCAGGCGGGTGGGACAGGCCTCGTCGATGCACGACCGCAGGCCGATGTCCTGGACGGACTGGGCCAGGATCCGGATGGCGTCGGCCACGTTCTGATCAAGACGTTCCATGGCGGCCTCCTGTCGTTTCTATAGGTTAATTATTTAACAATATCGACCAATGTCAAGATGAAATTTAGCGTTCATATGTTTCTAAGTTATTTGTGGTAAATATATTAATGATAGCGAAGTAGTGGGTTATCGGAAACGTGGCTACCGATTAGGAGCCGAGCCGGCCGCAAAAACGTTAACCAATTCATCTACATGGTTTTATAAAGCAAGTGACAAAAGCTCGGAAATCGATTACCATGTTCGCTATCCCCACTGTACGCCAAGCTGTCGATCTCTTAACAGGAGGCTGCAGCCGTGAAACCTGCCCGCAAGCCCTCCCTGGGGCACTTCTCGTCGGGTCCCTGCGCCAAGCGACCAGGCTGGACGCTCGCGGGCCTCGGCGGGGCCTGCCTCGGCCGCTCGCACCGGTCGAGCGCGGGTAAGGCCCGCCTGGCCGAAGCCCTCGACCGCACCCGCGCCGTGCTGGGGATCCCCGACACCCACCGCCTGGCCATCGTTCCGGCGTCGGACACCGGCGCGGTGGAGATGGCGCTTTGGTCGCTGCTCGGGCCGCGCGGCGTGGACGTGCTGGTCTGGGAGAGCTTCTCCAAGGGCTGGGCCGGCGACGTGACCGGGCAGCTGAAGCTCGCCGACGTCCGCGTGCTGGACGCGCCCTACGGCGCGCTGCCCGACCTGGCGGCGGTCGACTGGACGCGCGACGTGGTCTTCGTCTGGAACGGCACCACCAGCGGCGTGCGGGTGCCCGACGGAGGGTGGATCGACGCCGACCGGCAGGGCCTGGCCATCTGCGACGCCACCAGCGCGGCGTTCGCCATGGACCTGCCCTGGGAGCGCCTGGACGTGGTCACCTGGTCCTGGCAGAAGTGCCTGGGCGGCGAGGGTGGCCACGGCATGCTGGCGCTGGGACCGCGGGCGGTCGAGCGGCTGTTGGCCCACGCCCCGGCCTGGCCCATGCCCAAGATCTTCCGCATGACCAAGGGCGGCCGCCTGGACGAGGACCTGTTCGCCGGCGCCACCATCAACACGCCGTCGTTGCTGTGCGTCGAGGACTGGATCGATGCGTTGCGCTGGGCCGAGGGTGCGGGCGGCCTGCCGGCGCTCGTCGCCCGCGCCGAGGGCAACCTCGCGGCCATCGCCGCCTGGGTCGAACGATCGTCGTCGTTCGGGTTCCTGGCCGCGGATCCGGCGGTGCGCTCGTGCACGTCGGTGTGCCTGACGATCACCGCGCCCTGGTTCGCCGCGTTGCCGACGGACGAGCAGCGCGCGCGCGTCGGCCGGCTGGTCAAACTGCTGGCGGCCGAGGGCGTGGCCCACGACATCGGGGCCTACCGTGACGCGCCGCCGGGCCTGCGCGTGTGGGCCGGTCCTACGATCGAGACCGCCGACCTCGAGGCCCTGCTGCCGTGGCTGGACTGGGCCCTGGCCCAGGTCGCCGACTGACCCCCTGAGCCGGAGGATGCCGCCATGACCAAGCGCGTGCTCGTCGCCGACAAGATTGCTGCCGAGGGCATCGCCTGGCTGCAGCAGCGCCCGGGCCTGGCCGTCGAGGTGAAGACCGGGCTGGACGAAGCCGGCCTGTGCGCGGCGGTGCCCGGTTGTGCCGCGGTGATCGTCCGCAGCGCCTCGCGCATCACGGCGAAGGTGCTCGACGCCGCCGACGCCCTGGCCGTCGTGGGACGCGCGGGCATCGGCGTGGACAACATCGACGTGGCGCGGGCCACCGAGCGCGGCGTCGTGGTGCTCAACACGCCCAACGCCAACGCCACGACCACGGCCGAGCTGACCATCGCCCACCTGCTGAGCCTCAGCCGCAACCTGCCGGCGGCCGACCGCTCGGTGCGCGACGGCAAGTGGGAGCGCAACGCCCTGACGGGCGTCGAGGTGGCGGGCAAGACCCTGGGCATCGTCGGCTTCGGCACCATCGGCAAGCTGGTCGCGGCGCGGGCCCGCGGGCTGCGCATGCGGCTGCTGGTCCACGATCCGTTCGTCACCGCCGAGGTGGTGGCCGAGGCCGGCGGCGAGAGCGCGGACCTCGAGCGGCTGCTGGCCGAGGCGGACTACGTCTCGCTGCACTGCCCGGTCACGCCCCAGACCAAGGGCCTGATGACGGCCGGACGCTTCGCGGCGATGAAGGCCGGTGCGCGCTTCATCAACTGCGCGCGCGGCTCGCTCGTGGACGAGCCGGCCCTGGCCGACGCCCTGGCCTCGGGGCACCTGGCCGGCGCCGCGGTCGACGTGTTCGCCGCCGAGCCGCCCGTGGGTTCGCCGCTGCTGGCGGCGCCCAACATCGTCTTCACGCCGCACCTGGGCGCCTCGACCGAAGAGGCGCAGCTGGCGACCGGCACCGAGATCGTGCGCCAGGTGGCGGCGTTCCTCGAGACGGGCGAGCCCATCCACGCGGTGAACCTGCCGGCGGTCACCGCCGAGCAACTGGTGCGGCTCAAGCCGTTCGGCCAGCTGGCCCGGGCTCTGGGCCGACTGCTGGGCGCGCTGGCGGGCGGCCCGCTCGAGCGCGTCACCGTCACGCTGGCGGGCGCCCCGGACGACGTGCGGCCGCAGCCGGTGGCGACCGAAGCGCTGATCGGCCTGCTGTCGGGCCGCTTCGCCGCGCCGGTCAACGCGGTCAACGCGCCGCACCTGGCGCAGGGCCAGGGCATCGGCGTGACGGCCTCGCGCACGGACGACGCCGGCGACTACCGCACGCTGGTGGCCGTCGCCGGCAGCGGCCCCGGCGGCGAGGTCGCGGTGGCGGGCACGCTCTTCGACGAGCGGCGCCCGCGGCTGGTGGCCATCGGCGCGTTCGAGATCGAGGCCGTGCTCGAGGGCGTGCTGCTGGTGACCAACCACGAGGATCGTCCCGGCGTGGTGGCGGGCGTCGGCGCGGCCCTGGCCGCGGCCGGCCGCAACATCGCCCGCATGCACATCGGTCCGGTGGGCGACGGCGGTCGCGCCATGGCGGTCATCGGCCTGGACCAGCCGGCGGACCAGGCCACGCTCGCCGCCATCGCCGCCGTGCCGATGGTGCGGGACGTCACGCAGGTCGACCTGCGGGGGGCGTGATGGCCGGGCGCATCGAGGTCGTGGTCTTCGACTGCGATTCCACCCTGTCCCGCCTCGAGGGCATCGACGAGCTGGCGCGCCGGGCGGGCGCGGGCGACCTCGTGGCCGCGCTCACCGCCGACGCCATGGACGGGCGCATCGCGATGGAGGACGTGTACGGGCGGCGCCTTCAGCTGGTGCGGCCCGGCGCCGCCGACCTGGAGTGGCTGGGCGAGCGGTATGTCGCCACGCTCGTGGCCGGGGCGGACCGGGTGGTCCGGGCCCTGGCGGCCGAGGGACGCGAGGTCCACGTCGTCAGCGGGGGCGTACGGCAGCCGGTGGTGCGGCTCGCGGCGGCCCTGGGCATCGATGCCTCGCGCGTGCACGCCGTCGACGTGAGGCTCGACGCGCACGGACGCTACGCGGGCTGGGACCAGGATGCGCCCACGGCGCGCGGCGGCGGCAAGGCGGCGGTGGTGGGCGCCATCGCGGCCGGGCGCCCGGCGGTGATGGTGGGCGACGGCGTGACCGATCTCGAGGCCCGCGCCTCCGGCGCCCGGGTGATCGGCTTCGGCGGGGTCGCCGTGCGCCGCCGGGTGCGGGACGAGGCCGACGCCTGGGTGGCGGGGCCATCCCTGGACGGCGTCCTGGACGTGATCCGGAACTGGGACGGGGCCTGATTCCGCCGTCGTTGAGGACGCGGGGTCAACCGTGCTAGGATGGCCGGGTCGTTCGCCCTGTCGTCCCGCAGCGGGAGGGCTTGCATGGCCGCCGACCGGCGACCCGCCCTGATCCTCGCCTGCGCCCTGGGCCTGGTGCTCGCGCTGGCGGCGTACGCGCACCAGTGGCGCCACTCCGAGCTGCCGGATTCCTTTCCGGTCGCCGCGCTCGCCTACCCCGTCCGCACGCCCGCCGGGCTGGCCGGGGATCCCTCGCAGCTTCGCTACCTCGCCGAGAGCTTCCCGCCGGGCACGGCGCTCGTGTTCACGGCGGCGGACGGGACGGCCTGCGCCGTCACCACCGACCTGCGGGAAGGACAGACGGCACTCGTGGTCACGGGCATCAGCGGACTGCTGTTCCTGTGGGCGGCCGTGGCCTTCTTCGCGCCCCGGGCCCTGCAACCCGGCGTCGGGGGCCTGTTCGGGGTGACCTTCCTGTACGGCCTGGCGATCATGGTGGGCGGCGTGTTCCTTCCGCGCGAGGTCATCTCCTGGGTGGCCGCGCTGGGCCTGGTCCAGATCGCCTGCCTGGCCGCGCTGCCTGCGGTGTTCCTGGCCCTGGCCCTGGGCTTCCCGCGGTGCGCCTGCAGCCGCGCCCGCCGCCCGGCCATCGCGGCGGCCTGGCTGCTGGCGGCGGCATCGTTCGCGACCCAGGCCGCGGCCTACCTGCGCTACGCGGCGGCGCCGACGCCGGCTCGGGCCGACATCTTCGCCATCGCCCGGACGGCGGGCGACCTGGTCTTGGTGACGGTGACGGCGGTGGGCGTCGTGGTGTTCGCGCTGCGCGCGCGTCGCCTCGAGACCCTGCGCGAGCGGCGCCAGGTACGCTGGCTGCTGTGGGGATTCGCCATCGGGGCAGCGCCCTACGTGTTCCTGCGCACGCTGCCCATCCTCATGGGCTTTCCGGCGATGGCGCCGCCGTGGGCCGACCGCGTCGTCGAGCTGGCCATACCCCTGTCCTTCGCCGGGGCGGTGGACAGGGGTATGGCCAGCTCGACGACGCGGTCGGCCCACG
>DAOPJF010000126.1:0-7154 GCA_035399525.1 Candidatus Krumholzibacteriia bacterium
CATGTCGCCGATCTCGTCCAGCAGCAGCGTGCCCCCGTTGGCCGCCAGGAAGCGGCCCGGCCGGTCGGCCGCCGCACCCGTGAACGCCCCCTTCACGTGGCCGAAGAGTTCGCTCTCGATGAGCGTCTCGGGGATGGCCGCGCAGTTGATCTTCAGGAACGGTCCCGCGCGCCGCGGGCTCCAGCAGTGGACGGCCTGCGCCAGCACCTCCTTGCCGGTGCCGGTCTCGCCGACGATGAGCACGGGGGCGTCGGTCAGCGCCACCTGCCGCGCCTGCCGCACCAGGCCCTGCATCAGGGGCGACCGGCTCTGCTCGAGCACGTCGACCGCCCGGCAGGCCGGCCCGGAGTCCTCGCTCAGCAGGCGGTAGCGCTCGTCCAGCAGGCGGCGGTAGCGCTCCAGCAGGTCGCTCTGCTCGGCCGAGCGGAAGGCCAGGGCGATGATCTGGGCATAGGCCTCGGCCAGGGCGACGATGGTCGGATCGTAGGCGCCGCACACGGTGCGGTCGAAGGTCATCAGGCCCAGCACGCGGTCGCCGGCGTGCAGCGGCACCACCATGCAGGCGTGGCCGTCGGGCAGGTCGACGACACCGTGGTACGGATCCCTCTCGGGACCGGCGTGGTCGTGCTCCTCGAGCACGAGGGGCCGCCGGGTCTCCAGGGCGCGGCGGATGGACGGGTGCGTGCGCAGGTCGAGGGTGTGCCGCCGGACGGCGTCGCTGACCAGCCGGCCGCGGGCCGCCACCACGCGCAGGCGGTCGCCGTCCAGGGCCAGCACCGCCGCCAGGTCATGGGGCACCAGGGCCTGCAGCGACTCGAGGGCGCGCTCGAGCATGGTGTCCAGGGACGCCGGTTCGGCCGCCAGGCCGGCGAGTTCCTTCAGGTCACGGGTCGCATCGTACAGGGTCGGCATGGGTCACCTCCGTCACCGAAATATCGTTGAACACCGAAATATCGCCACACGCACTCGCGACATTTCGGTGTATTTTGTATACATTAACCCGCACTTTGTGTAAGCTATTATTTTGCAATGCTTTGTGTAAGGACGGCAACCGGCCCGCCTCTTGCGATGGAAGGGGCAAGCAAGTGGATCGCATTGCCCCGCCGGGGCCGAACCCAGAAGGAGACCACCATGAGCAAGAACGCCGTGAGCACCCACCTGAACGGCCTGCTGGCCGACACCATCGTCCTGAACCAGAAGCTGCACCACTTCCACTGGCGGGTGCAGGGCCGCGGCTTCTTCCAGCTGCACGCCAAGTTCGAGGAGCTGTACGGCCACTTCGGCGAGCTGGGGGATGCGCTGGCCGAGCGCATCCTGATGATCGGCGGCGAGCCGCTGGCGACCCTGAACCAGGCGCGCGAGCTGAGCAACGTCGAGGAGTCGGCGGCCGTACCCGAGGCCCCCGCGATGGTCCGGCTGGTGCGCGACGACCTGCGCCGCTTCCGCGACGCGGTGCTGGCCGGCATCACCGCGGCCGAGGCCGAGAGCGACCGCGGCACCGCGAACCTGCTGGACCCGGTGCTCGACAGCCTGGACAAGGAGATTTGGATGCTCGGGGCCTTCCTGGCCGAGTAGCCCACGCCCCCGGCCTCGGCAGGAGCGCCGCCGCCCGGTTCCGGCCGGGCGGCGGCTTCGCGTCAGACGAGGTAGAGGTCCACCAGCACGATCCCCAGCAGCACCATCCCCACCCACGAGTTGATGGTGAAGAAGGCCTTGTCGATGTGCTTCATGTCGCCGCCCTGGACGATGGCCTGCTCCCAGGCCAGCAGCCCGGCCATGACCGCCACGCCCAGCAGCGACACCGGGCCCAGCGCCTCGGCCCGCCGGAAGGCCCCGGCCACACCGGCGATGGCCAGCACGTGGAAGATGCGCGACAGCAGCAGCGCCCGGCCCACGCCCAGGCGCGACGCCAGCGAGTGCAGGCCGACGCGCCGGTCGTAGTCCGCGTCCTGGATGCCATAGATGGTGTCGAAGCCCGCGACCCAGAACAGCACGCCGCCCGCCAGCCACAGGGGGAACGCCGCGAACGAACCCCTGACCGCCAACCAGGCCCCCACCGGGGCGATGGCCAGGCCCAGGCCCAGCACCAGGTGCGCCGCGGCCGAGATCCGCTTCATGAACGAGTAGCCCAGCACCACGGCCAGGGCGACCGGCGACAGCACCAGGCACAGCCGGTTCAACATCCCCGCCGCCAGCACCAGCAAGGCCGCACCCAGCACCGTCAGGGCGGCGGCCCCGGCCGGCGAGACCGTGCCCGCCGGCAGGTGGCGGTCGGCGGTGCGGGGGTTGCCGGCGTCGAGATGGCGGTCGGCGAGCCGATTGAAGGCCATGGCGGCGGTGCGGGCCCCCACCATGGCCGCCACCACCCAGACGAGGGCGCGCAGGGGCGGGCGGCCGTCCGACGCCACCAGCAGGCTGATCAGGGCGAAGGGCATCGCGAAGAGCGTGTGCTCGAACTTGATCAGCGATAAGTAGCGGCCCACCAGGGACATGCAGGCTCCGGTCTGCAAGGGGAACAGGTGCCGACGGCAAAGCCCACAGGATGGTGCCGCGGCCGGGCCCCGTCAACCGCCGATGGCCCGGCCCGCCAACGCTCAAGTTCCATTCGGATTATCCGATATCAAGACGTCCCGAAAGCTTCGCTCGACCCGACCCCAGGAGCCCGCATGCGCTTCGCCAGACCATCTCGCCTGCTCTGGACCGCCCTGGCGCCCGGATTGCTGCTCGCCGCCAACGCCCTGGCCCTCGATCCCGAGCACGGGTTCCGGCAGGTGGGCGTCGAGGCCTGGTCCTCGCTCGAGGGCCTGCCCCAGAACACGGTGCAGGCGGTGCGGCAGAGCAGCGACGGCTACATGTGGATCGGCACGCAGGCCGGCCTGGTGCGCTTCGACGGCGTGCGCTTCGTGACCCTGAACTCGACCAACACGCCGGCCTTCCTGCACGACGACGTGCAGGCCCTGGCCGAGACCCCCGACAGCACCCTGTGGGTCGGCACCTACGGCGGCGGCGTGGTGCGCCTGAAGGGCGACGAATGCACGCGCCTGGACGTGGACGGGCTGCTCGGCCCGCAGTCGAACGTCCGCTCGATGCACGTGGGCCCCGGCGGCCGGCTGTGGATCGGCACCTACGACGAGGGCCTGTTCTACTGGGACGGCGAGGCGCTGCACAGCTCCGGCATGCCGGCCAACTGGCGCGATGCGGGCGTCAACGCCATCGTCGAGGCCCGCGACGGCTCGGTGTGGGTCGCCACGGCGCGCGGCCTGCTGTGCGAGGAGGCCGGCCTCTGGTCGGCCGTCGCGCTGCCCTGCGGAAGCGATCACGAGATCTCCTCGCTGCACCTGGACCCCGACTCGGCGCTGTGGATCGGCACGCCCCACAGCCTGGTGGTCAAGCGAGGCAGCGAGTACCACCTCTATGACCCTCCCGCGGGCCGCACCTGGGACTACATCCAGTCCCTGATCCGCGACCGCCACGGCGTGCTGTGGATCGGCACCTACGGGGCCGGGCTGCTGCGCCTGGACGGCGGCGCGGTCGTCGGCATCGACAAGAACGGCTTCCTGCGCGACGACTCGATCCACGCCCTGTTCGAGGACCGCGACGGCTCGCTGTGGGTCGGCACCACCAACAACGGCGTCGCCCGCCTGCGCGACACGCCCTTCGTGGCCCTGGACCAGACCGTGGGCCTGCCCACGGACAACGTGCGGGTCATCGAGCGCGCCCGCGACGGCACCATTTGGATCGGCACGGACGCTGGCGGCCTGGCCGAGGTGCGCGGCGACGACGTCGTGCGGATCTATACGGTCGACGACGGCCTGCCGGGCAACGTCGTGCACAGCCTCTGCGCCGCGCGCGACGGCAGCCTGTGGCTGGGCACGGACCGCGGCGTGGCCCACCTGCAGAACGGCAAGGTCACGGTCATCGGCAGCGCCGACGGCCTGGCCCACGACAAGGTGCGCGCCCTGTGCGAGGACCGTGCGGGGCGCATCTGGGTCGGCACCAAGGGCGGCGGCGTGTCGGTCATCGAGGGCTGCTCGGTCGTCAGCTACACCACCGACGACGGCCTGCCCGACAACGTGGTGCGCTGGCTCACGGCCGGCGACGACGGCTCGGTGTGGATCGTCACCGAGGGCGGCCCGGTCATCTGGCGCGGCGGCAGGCTCGAGCGGCCGGCCGCGGACACCGACATGTCGCGCACCTACGCCATGCAGATGTACACCGACAGCTCCGGGGTCACGTGGATCGCGACCTACGGCAACGGCCTGGTGCGCCTGCAGGACGGCAAGGTCACGACCCTGACCCAGAAGGACGGGCTGTTCGCCGACATCATCTACGCGGTCGCCGAGGACCGCCTCGGCCGCCTGTGGATGTCGTGCGACAAGGGCATCTACGGCATCGGCCGCGCCGACATCGACCGCTACCTGTCGGGAGGGCTCGACCGCATCCCCTACGTGATGTACGGCAGCCAGAACGGCTTCCCGGGCACCGAGTGCAACGGGGGCTCCCAGCCGGCGGTGCGGACGGACCCGGACGGGCAGATCTGGTTCGCCACCAACGGCGGCGCCATCCAGTTCGACCCCGCCCACGTGCGCCCCGACTCGGTGGCGCCCTCGGTGGTCATCGAGTCGGTGGTCGTCGGCCGCCACGAGGTCCGCGGATCCGACCGGCAGCACATCGCGCCGGGTCGCCGCGACCTGGAGATCGGCTACACGGGCCTGAGCTTCCGCAACCCCCAGGGCGTCCGCTTCCGCTACCTTCTCGACGGGTTCGACGACGACTGGGTCGAGGCCGGCGCGCGCCGCACGGCCTACTACACGAACCTGCCGCCCGGCGACTACACGTTCCACGTCTCGGCCCGCAACGCCGACGGCGTCTGGAGCCGCACCGGCGCCTCGGTGCGCCTGCGCATGCTGCCGTACTTCTACGAGACGGCATGGTTCAAGCTGCTCTGCGTGATGGCCCTGATCTGCCTCGTGGTCGGCGGCG
The DNA here is from genome assembly GCA_035399525.1 of Candidatus Krumholzibacteriia bacterium. Classification (GTDB taxonomy): domain Bacteria; phylum Krumholzibacteriota; class Krumholzibacteriia; order LZORAL124-64-63; family LZORAL124-64-63; genus JACZKN01. The sequence continues at coordinate 4,984 of DAOPJF010000126.1, forward strand.
TCGCCTGGCGGTACCGCCAGATGCAGAGCCGCCAGGTCGAGCTCGAGAGCATGGTCAACGAGAAGACCAGCGAACTGGCCAGCGCCAAGGAGGCCGCCGACGCCGCCAGCCGCGCCAAGAGCGAGTTCCTGGCCAACATGAGCCACGAGATCCGCACGCCGATGAACGCCATCATCGCCATGACCGACCTCGTCCGGGACACGCCGCTGGCGCCCGACCAGAAGGAATCGCTGGACATCGTCTCGCTGTCGGCCCAGGGCCTGCTCGAACTGCTGAACGACATCCTCGACTTCTCGAAGATCGAGGCCGACAAGCTCGAGCTCTCGCCCCACGCCTTCGAGCTGCGCGACCTGCTGGACGACACGATCCGCACGCTGGCCCTGCGCGCCGAACAGAAGGGCCTGAACATCACCGGCCGCGTGGCCCGCGACGTGCCCGATCGCCTGTTCGGCGATTCGCACCGGCTCAAGCAGATCCTGATCAACCTGCTGGGCAACGGCATCAAGTTCACCGAGCACGGCGAGGTCTCGGTCGAGATCACGCAGGAGTCGCGGGACGCCGAGTCGGCCCTGCTGCGCCTGAGCGTCAGCGACACCGGCGGCGGCGTGCCGGTCGAGGTGCAGAAGCGCATCTTCGAGCCGTTCTCGCAGGCCGACGCCTCGGTCACCCGCAAGCACGGCGGCACGGGCCTGGGCCTGGCCATCAGCACGCGCCTGGTCGAGCTCTTCGGCGGCGCCATCGGCGTGACCAACAACGTCGACGGCGGCGCCACCTTCACGTTCACGGTGCGCATGAAGATTGACACGGCATCGACCGAGCCCGAGGCCTGGCACCTCGACGCGCGGGTCCTGGTCATCGACGGCGGTTCGCGCCACCGCCATGGCGTCGCCGAGATCCTCGGGGCGGCCGGCGTCACCGCCACCACCGCCAACAGCGTCGCGGTCGGCCTCGACCGCATCCGCGCCGCGGAAGCTGCCGGCCAGCCGTTCGACACCATCATCTGCGAGCACGCGCCGCCGAGCCCCGATGTCCGGAACCTGCTCGACGCCATCGTCAAGGGCGGTCACCTGACCCCGGCGGTCATCGTGACCGCGACCCTCGGCCGCATGTCCGAAGCACGCGGGATCGAGCACCCGCTGATCCGCGGCCAACTGGTCAAGCCCATCAAGCAGAAGGAACTGCTGCGGACGGTCCGCTCCATCGTGCAGGGCCGGGTGCAGCAGGTCGCCGAGCGCGAAGGCGGATCGCCGTCCCCCGCGGCCGCGGACGGCGGACGGCGGCGCATCCTCGTGGCCGAGGACAACAAGGTCAACCAGACGGTCGTGCGACGGATCCTCGAGCGTCATGGCCACGACGTGACCATCGTCGACAACGGCCGCAAGGCCCTCGACGCGATGGTGGCATCGACCTTCGACGTGGTGCTGATGGACGTGCAGATGCCCGAGATGGACGGCCTGGAGGCCACGCGGCTGCTGCGCGAGCGCGAGAAGGCCGAGGGCCTGCCGCACATGCCCGTGATCGCGCTGACGGCCCACGCCATGGTCGGCGACCGCGAGCGCTGCCTCGAGTCGGGCGCGGACGAGTACGTGACCAAGCCCATCAACGCGGGCCAGCTGATCGACACGATGCTGGACCTGCTCGAGCGGCGGGCGGCCGTCCTGAGCTAGCGGAGGCGGGACCGGGCGGCGCCAGGTCAGGCGCGATCGCCCCAGCGGGGCGCGAGGTCGACATCGACGCCCAGGTGGTCGCAGATGCGCTGGACGATGAAGTCGACCAGGTCCTCGACCGAGCGGGGACGGTGGTAGAAGCCCGGCGCCGCCGGCATCACCAGCGCGCCCAGGGCGCTCAGGCGCGCCAGGTTCTCCAGGTGGTGGGTCGCCATCGGTGTCTCGCGGGGCACGTTGATCAGCGGCCGCCGCTCCTTCAGGCACACGTCGGCGGCCCGCAGCAGCAGCGTCTCGCTGGTGCCCGCAGCCAGCCGCGCCGCCGTCCCCATCGAGCAGGGCACCACGACGAACGGACCGCCGCGCGCGGACCCGCTGGCCAGCGGCGACGTGAACTCGGTTCCCCCGAACACCCTCAGCCGACCCGGCCCCAGCGCCTGCAGGCGCGCCAGCACCGCCTCGAGCGGCTGGCCCAGCTCGACCGGAGCGGTCTGGCCCACCGCCGCC
>DAOPJF010000127.1:0-7147 GCA_035399525.1 Candidatus Krumholzibacteriia bacterium
CATGTTCACCAGGCAGTGGTCCGGATCGCCCACGATCCCCGGCGATCCGGACCACTGCCTGGTGAACATGGGCGTGTACCTGTTCGACACCGCCGACCTGGTGCGCGAGCTGTGCAGCGACGTGCGGCGCGAGGGCAGCCACCACGACTTCGGCAAGGACATCATCCCGACGCTGGTGGAGCAGGGGCAGGTCTACGCCCACCAGTTCCGCGACGCGGACGGCAAGCCGGCCTACTGGCGGGACATCGGCACCATCGACAGCTACTACGAGGCGACCATGGACCTGGTCAGCCGCAAGCCGAAGCTGGACCTGTACGACCCCGACTGGGTGTTCCGCGCCTGGCAGCCGCCGGCGCCGCCCTGCAAGTCGGTGCACGGCTACACCGAGGACGGCACGCTGCCCGGCGTGATGATCGACTCGATCGTGGGCGCGGGCAGCATCATCTCGGGCGGCCACGTCGAGCGCTCGGTGCTGGGCCGCTTCGTGCGGGTGAACTCGCACGCGAAGGTCAGCGACTCGATCCTGATGGACAACGTGAAGATCGGCCGGCGCGCCGAGCTCAGGCGCTGCATCGTCGACAAGAACGTGGTCGTGCCCGAGGGCCTGCGCATCGGCTTCGACCGCGAGCAGGACGGCTGCACCTTCCGCGTGTCCAAGGGCGGCATCGTCGTCGTGCCGAAGAACCTCGACCTGGCGGGGGGCGGCTGACCGTCCCCTAGAGCCGGTACTGGTCCGGCCGCCGATCCGCCAGCACGTCGTTGCGGGGCGTCAGCAGGCGATCCTCGTCCGTGACGGTGACCATGGCCGTCGCCGCGCCCGTGCCCTCGGCTGCGAGCCTCTGCAACACCTCTCCCCGGGCCGATACCACCTGGCTCATGCCGCTGAACGCCAGCGCCGCCCCGGTGCGGCACTCGGTGCCCACGCGGTTGGCGGTGACCGCGGGCACGCGGTTCTCCAGGCAGCGGGTGCGCATGGCCTCCTGGCACCAGGGCAGCACCAGGTTCGAGGGGTGGAGGATCAGCCGCGCGCCGCCCAGCACGAGGCTGCGCGCCGCCTCGGGGAACGCCCAGTCGAAGCAGATCATCAGGCCCACCTGCAGCCCGCACGCCGCGAACACGGGGAAGCCCAGGTCGCCGGGGCTGAAGATGTCCTTCTCGTCCCAGAACAGGTGCACCTTGCGGTAGAGGCCCAGGTGGCCGTCGGGGGTGACGAGCACCGCGCTGTTGAAGACGCGGTCGCCGACCCGTTCGCACAGGCCCGCCGCGACGGCGGTGCCGGTGTCGCCGGCGAACGCGCGCAGGCGCGCCAGCGACGGCGCCCGCGGGTCGTCGACGGCCTCGGCCAGGCCGCGCGCCTCGTCGGCCGAGCCGAACTGGTAGCCGGTGGCGAAGAGCTCGGGCAGCACCGCCAGGTCGCAGCCCTGCGGCACCAGGGCCAGGGCGGCGTCGGTGTTGCGGACGACTTCGCCGAAGACGGGATCGGTCTGGACGGCGGCGACGCTGAGCGTGGTCATGACGGCTCCCGGGGTGCAGCGTGCGCACCGGTCAGGACGAGCAGCGCCTCGAGGGTGCGCTCGCGGGGGAAGGTGGCGACGATGCGCTCGCGCCCGGCGGCGCCCAGGCGACGGGCGAGATCCGGGTCGTCGAGCAGGCGCGTGAGGGCCGCAGCCAAGGCGACCGCGTCGCGGGGCGGCACCAGCAGGCCTGTGCGTCCGTCGAGCACGATCTCGGGCAGGCTGCTGGCGTCGGCCGCGATCACCGGCACGCCGCAGGACAGCGCCTCGGCCGCGGCCAGGCCGAAGCCCTCGGCATGGCTGGGCATCAGCAGCACGTCGAGCCCGGCCAGGAAGGTCTCGGGGCTCTCGACGAAGCCGGCGACCGTGACGCGTTCCCGGTGGCGCAATCCTTCGCGCCAGGCCTCGACCTCGGTCCGCAGGGGACCGGCGCCCGCCAGCACCAGGCGCGGGGCGCGGGGGTGGTCGGCGGCGTCGAGGGCGCTCCAGGCGGCCATGATCTCGCGCAGGCCCTTGCGCACGATGAACTGGCCCAGGAAGCCGACGACCGGCGGGTCGGCGTGCGCCGGGCCGGGGTGGAACCGCTCGGTGTCGATGCCCTTGGGCACGAGATGGACGCGCTCCGGGGACAGCCACGGCGCGCCGGCCAGCACCGTGCGCCGCGTGGCCTTTGAGGCGACCACCAGGCCCGTCGCCAGGTTCGCGTAGTACCAGCGGTAGTAGGGTTTGGCCTTCAGCGGGAAGTCGCTCTCCCAGTTGCCCAGCACGATCGGCACGCCGGCCAGCCAGGCCGCGACGGAGGCGGCCTTGAGGTCCTTGCTCAGGTTGGCCAGGACGGCCGTGACGCCGGCGGCGCGCAGGCGCCGGGCGAGCTTCGCGATGGTCCAGGGCGCACCGTCGAACCGGATGGCCACGGCGTCGGCCGGAACGCCGGCCTCGCGGGCCCGGCGCAGCAACTCGCTGCCCGGCTGGGCGATGATGCTGACCCTGAGCCCGCGCGCCTGCAGCGCCAGGGCCGTCTCGAGCAGCCACACCTCGGCGCCACCCCACGTGCGCATGGAATCGACGAAGCAGAGATGGTACATTCTCTCTTGCGACACGGTCTTCTGCGCCATGGGGGTTCCGCCTGGTTGGTGCGGGGATTGTAGGGGGTGGCGCCCGCGGGCGCCAGCACGTTGAGGGGGACCGACATGCGCACCGCGATCATGGCCGCCGCCTGGCTGGTCCTGGCCGTCTCGCCCGCCCAGGGGACCTCGATCATCGACCCATGGGTCGAGATCCTCAGGGCGCCGGCGGAACCGGCCTCGATCTTCTGCATGCCCTCGGGCGGCGGCCGCGCCTTCGCCCAGGCGGTGGCCGACGGCGGGTGGGCGATCGATGCGACCCTCGAGATCCGGCTGTGGACCGACGCCCCCGGCTGGGGCGAACCCATCCCGAACTTCCCCCGCGAGGACATCTGGCTGCAGTGTTCGGACTTCGGCCTGGTCCCCTGCCCGGGCACGGGGGGCTTCATCCCCGACAGCGACACCGACGCCGAGGGGCGCACGGCCTGGACGCAGCCCCTGGCTGCCGGCGGCGCCTGCAGCCCGGATTCGTCCGGAAAGCTGTCCATCTACGTGGTGGGCGCCTTCGCCGGCGGGCAGCCCGACGGCCTGTCCATCTACGCCAACAGCGCCGACCTCAACGGCGACGGCATCATGAACCTGACGGACATCGGGCTGTTCGTCAGCGACCTGACCGGCATGTACAGCTACCGGTCGGACTTCAACTGGGACGGCACGATCAACCTGGTGGACGTGGGCTGGTTGGCCACGGCGCTGGGATCGCAGTGTCCCTAGGGGGCGTGGGCGCTCCTGTTGCGACTTCACCCGGCGCCGATTAACGTTCCGGGACGCCGTCGCACGCCCCGGCCGCCGGAGGAGCCCTTGACCGCCGCCGTTTCCCGCAAACCCGTGCGCATCGACCCGCGCGTGCCCTGGCTCGAGGGCACGCGCCGCTTCCTGTCGCCCATGGCCGGGGTCACCGACCGCCCGTTCCGCACCGTGTGCCGGCGCTTCGGCGCCGACATCGGCTTCTGCGAGTTCGTGTCCGCGTCGGGCCTGATGTACGGCGGCGAGGGCAGCTGGAAGCTGGTGGACACCGACGGCGAGCAGGGGCTGGTCGGCGTGCAGATCTTCGGCGCCGACCCGGACCACATGGCGCAGGCGGCCCGCCTGCTGCGCCCGCACCGCATGGACGTGCTGGACATCAACTTCGGCTGCCCGGTCAAGAAGGTCGTGCGGAAGTGCGGCGGCAGCGCGCTGCTGGCGGACGTGCCGCTGCTCGAGCGCATCGTGCGCGCGGTCATCGCCGAGAGCACCGCGCCGGTGACGGCCAAGATCCGCACGGGCTGGGACGAGACGTCGGTGAATTACCGCGAGGTGGGGCTGCTCCTGCAGGATCTGGGGCTGCCCTGGGTCACGATGCACGGGCGCACGCGGGCGCAGCTCTACACGGGCGAGGCCAACTGGGACCGCATCGCCGACCTGGTCGAGGCGCTGGACATCCCGGTCATCGGCAACGGCGACGTGGTCGACGGCGACAGCTACCGCCGCATGGTGGAGCAGACGCGCTGCCACGGCGTGATGGTGGCCCGGGGCGCCATCGGCAACCCCTGGATCTTCGCCGAGATGAAGGCCGCCGACGAGGGCGTCGACTGGACGCCGCCGGACTTCGCCTCGATGTGCGCCGTGCTCATCGAGCACATCCGCGGCGAGGTCGCGGCCAAGGGCGAGCGTACCGGCGCGCAGACGGTGCGCAAGCACGTGGCGCGCTGCTTCAAGGGACGACCGGGCGCGGCGCAGCTGCGCAAGCGCGTGTTCGCCGAGGAGACCAGCGACGGGATGATCGCCGTCATCGCGGCCGCCGCCGAGCGCGGCGAGCCGGTGGCCGCGGCGGAGCCGGAGGCGTGATGGACACCAGGATCACCGCGGCGGCCTGCGCTGCCCTGCTTGTCGCGATCGCGGGCTGCGGCCCGAAGACCGTCAGCGAAGGTCCCGCGGCGGCGCGCGAGGCCGATGCCCGCGTCATCGCCCACACCATGGCGCCGGGCGAGACCCTGGCCCAGGTGGCGGACAACTACTACGGCGATCCGGCGCGCGCGTCGGCCGTCGCGGCCGACAACGGCCTCAGCGATGCGGACCGCGTGGCCGCCGGCTCGGTGCTCGAGCTGCGCTTTTCGAAGGGCGAGTGGGAGCGCGCGCAGCGGCGTGCCGCCGCCCTCGGCCCGTACAACCGGGGCGTCGAGCAGATGGGCGCCGACCGGCTGGCCGAGGCCGAGGAATCGTTCCGCCTGGCGCTGCAGGCCGCGCCCGACCTGCACGCGGCGCGCTACAACCTGGCGCTGGTGCTGGTGCAGCGGGGCAAGGCCGACGAGGCGGTGGGCATCCTGGGCGCGCTGTGCGACGAGCGGCCGAACGATGCCGACTTCCGCTACGCCTACGGCCACGCACTGTTCATGGCCAGCCGTGCCGACGAGGCTGCCGTCGCGTTCCGCACGGTGCTGGCAGCCGATCCGGCCAACCGCCGCGCGGCCTTCGGCCTGGCCCGCGCCCTCGAGGCGGCGGGCGACGAGCCCGGCGCCATCGCCGCCTGGGAACGCTACCTCGCGCTGGATGCCGACTCGGGCTGGGCCAACCAGGCCCGCTCGCGCCTGCGGGCGCTGCGCCATGGCGGCTGACCGCCTGCTGCACCTGCGGGGCTGGTCGCTGCAGCGGGCCGGCGCCCGGGGCGTGCGCACCCTCCTGAGCGATCTCGACCTCGACCTCGCCGCGGGCGAGTGGGTGGCCGTGCTGGGCGCCAACGGCTCGGGCAAATCCTCGCTCCTGAAGTGGCTGGCCTCGGACGAGTCGCCCGTGGCGGGCCAGGCGGCGCTGGTGTTCCAGGATCCGGACGACCAGCTGGTCGCCGCGACGGTCGCGGACGAGCTGGCCCTCGGCCGGCCGGGACTCGATGCGGCCGCCGAGGCTGCGGCCTGGGGACTGGCCGACCTGCTGCCGCTGGACCCGCGCGTCGTGGCCGCGGGGCAGAAGCAGCGGCTGGTCCTGGCCACCGCCGTCGGCAGCGATCCGCGCGTGCTGCTGGCTGACGAGCCCACGGCGCTGCAGGACCGCCCGCAGGCGGCCTGGGTGCTGCAGCAGCTCGACGCCTGGCGCCGCCGTCCCGGCTGCGCCGTGCTGACGGCGACCTGCGACCGGGCCGAGGCTGCGGCCGCGGACCGCATCATCGTGCTGGAGGAAGGGCGGCTCGTGCGCGCCGGCGCGTCGGGGACGCTGCTGCAGGATCCCCTGGTGCGCAGCCTGCTGGACGACGACCTGGCGGCGGCACCGGTGCGCGGCGGCGGCGGCGGCGAGGCCGTGCTGTCGGCCCGCGGCGTGGCCTGCCGGTTCGCCGGCGGCGGCTTCGGTCCGCTCGACCTCGAGGTGCGCGCCGGCGAGCGCGTGGGGCTGGTGGGGCCCAATGGATGCGGCAAGAGCACGCTGCTGGCGGTGGCGGCCGGCCTGCGGGCGCCGGACGAGGGCCAGGTCCGGCTGGGACACCACACCCTCGACGCCCGCCGCCGTCCCGACCTCGATCACGGCCGGGCCATGCTTGCGCCGCAGTTCCCGGAGTACGCGTTCGCGCGCCCGACGGTGGCGGCCGAGATCGCGCTCGATCCCGCCCTGCAGGACGTCGACGCCGCGGGCTGGCTCGCGGTGCTGGGCCTGCCGCCGTCCGTCGCCGGGGCCAATCCCCACGACCTGAGCACCGGGCAGCGGCGCCGCCTGGCCCTGGGGTTGGCGCTGGGTTCGCGCCGTCCGCTGATCCTGCTGGATGAACCGACCGCCGCGCTGGACCGCGCCGGCCGACGCCTGGTGCTGGAACTGCTCGACGCCTCGGGGCCCGGTTGCGGCCTGCTCATCGCCTCGCACGACCACGCGTTCCTGGCGGCGGCCGGATGCCGCGTCGTCGAGCTCAGCGCCAGTCGCTGAGGTCCAGGCCGTCGACGACCTTGATGGTGCGCTGCTCGTCGGTGACCGCGAAGGCGAGGCTGCGGCCGTCGGGGCTGATGCCCAGGGACTCGGTGGCGTACCGTTGCGAGAAGCCCGCCAGGGGCCGCCGGCCGGCCGCGGTGTCCTGGCCGGGCACGAAGTCCTGGACGTAGATGCCGCTGTGGCCCTGGGCATCCTGGCCCACGTAGAGGATGCCGCGGCCGTCGGGCGTCCAGCGGGCGCGGCCGAACATCACGTCCTCCTGCCGCTCGAACGGGCTGATGACGATCTCGAAGTCGACCCGGCTGCCGTCCTCGAGGCGGATCACAGACACCACGTAGTCGAGGTCGCGGTTGCTGACGCACAGCACGTGTTGCCCGTCGGGCGAGATCTCCGGCAGCAGGTAGGGGCCGGCCAGGAGCCGAACCGCATCGCTGCCGTCGGGGCGGATCTTCCAGATGCCCATCTTCCGTTCGTCGCCGCTGGCGTAGGTGATCCAGGCGCCGTCGGCCGACATGGTCGGGTTCTCGGCGTCGGCGCCGTCGCGCGAGACCTGCCGGGCGCCGCTGCCGTCGGCCGCCGCCATCCAGATCTCCATGTTGCCGCCGCGGTCGGAGGACCAGA
>DAOPJF010000128.1:0-7135 GCA_035399525.1 Candidatus Krumholzibacteriia bacterium
GCGGATCTTCTCGCGCTTCTACCGCAGCAGCGCCGAAGGCACCAGCCCGGACACCGGCACCGGCATCGGGCTGTCGCTCGCCCACGACCTGGTCGCCGTCCACGGCGGGACGATCACGGCCGGCGAGGCGCCCGGCGGCGGCGCGGCGTTCACGGTCACGCTGCCCCGCGGCCTCGAGGCCGAGGACGGTCTCGACACCGGGCCGTACCGGAAGCCCGCGTCACGGATCGAACCGATCCTGCCCGCCGCGTCGGACAGGCCGGCCGACCTGGCGGATGACGGCGCGGGCGACGACGCCGAGCTGCCGGTCGTCCTCGTCGTCGACGACAACGCCGAGATCCGCGCCCACGTGCGCCGCCATCTCGAACCCCGCTACCGGGTGCGCGAAGCCGCGGACGGCGACCAGGCCTGGGCGCTCGCCCGCGAGATCGTGCCCGACCTGGTGGTCAGCGACGTGATGATGCCCGGCCGCGACGGGTTCGCCCTGTGCGCCGACCTGAAGGCCGACCCCGAGACCGACTTCGTGCCCGTGATCATGCTCACCGCCCGCGGCGGCGTGGAGAACCGCATCGCGGGCCTGGGCCACGGCGCCGACGACTACCTGTCCAAGCCGTTCTCGGCCGAGGAGCTGCTGGCCCGCGTGGAGAACCTGATCGTCTCGCGGCGCCGGCTGCGCGAGCGGTTCGCCCGCGGCGGGGCGCCGACGGCCGCCGTGACGCCGCCGAGCGACGACCCCCTGGTCGCCCGCTTCCTCGCCCACGTCGCGCAGGAGATGCACGACGAGGACCTGTCGGTGCAGCGCGTCGCCGACCACCTGCGCGTCGACCGCTCGCACCTGTACCGGCGCATCCGCGAGACCCTGGACGAGACGCCCACCGACGTCGTGCGCCACGTCCGCCTGGCCCGGGCCGCCGAGCTGCTGGCGCACGGCAGCGACGGCGTCGGCGAGATCGCCTACGCCGTCGGCTTCAAGAGCGTGTCGCACTTCTGCCGGAGCTTCCGCAAGCGGTATGGCGAGACGCCGGCGGCGTATCGCGAGGCGAGGACCGGGTCCTGACGAGGCATATGCCCCTTGGGCCGCATCACCGCGCGCCCAGCCCAGCCTTCCAGTTCTGCACCACGATGATGTCCTGCACGTCGCTGCCGGGATCGCCGGCCTGCAGCACCAGGAACGAGGCGCCGTCCGGAGCGAGGGCGTAGCCGTGGTCGAGCTCGATGTGCCGCGCGACCAGGTCGAACAGGGCCCGGGGGCGTCCCAGGACGAGGTCGCCTTCGTCGGTCACGGTCACCTCGACCAGCTCGGAACCCGACTGCAGGTACAGCCGCGAACCGTCCAGGCTCCAGCGGGGATACACGCCGCCGTTGCTCGACGCCTGCCAGCGCCGACGCGAGATGCCGTCCCGGGCGCTGAAGCGGGACACGTACACCTCGGGCCTCCCCGAATCGTCCGACATGTACGCGATGAGCGTGCCGGCGGGATTGATCTGCGCGTCCTCTTCGCGGGCGGGCGTCGCCAGCAACGCTCGGCCCGCGTCGGATCCGTCGAGCGGCGCGATCCAGATGTCCGACTTGCCGGCGACGCTATGCAGCGTGAACACGGCGTGGCGGCCGTCGGGCGACACCTGGGGCGACGTGGTCGCCCGCTGGAAGAGCCCGCGGCCGGCGCCGTGGAAGACCGCGCGCGGCGGCACGTTCATGTCCAGGTCGGCGATCATGATCCGCGACGAGTCGAAGTCGGCGAAGCCGATGCTGTTGTCGCTCACCCAGAACGGGTTGAAGGCGCTCCCGCCGGTGGCGACCTCGGTGCGGGTGCCGCGGGCGAGGTCCTCGATCACGGCCGCGATCTGCGCGCGCCGGTGGACGGCCTGCAGCAGGCGGCGGCCATCGGGCGAGAAGGCCACGTCGTCGATGTGACCTTCGCGGTCCGTCGTCGTGGCGTCGACGTTGCCGGCCAGGTCGACGCCGACGAGCTGGTAGCCTGATCCGCTGCTCGCGACGTAGACCAGCGTCCCGTCGCGCGAGACGCTGGGCGCCCGGCCGGCGTTGGCCACGAGGATGGGCTCGCCCGTCGGCGCCTGCGACGCGTCCGGGAACGGCACGGCCCAGATGCCGGGCGACGGCGGGCCGCGGCGGACCAGGATGTAGCCGTCGGCGACGACGGGCACCTCGAGGTCGGCGCCCGCGGGATCCTTCCACAGGACCGCCCGCCGGCCATCGCGCAGGGACTCGATCGTGTCGATGTCGCCGGCCAGCGGGTGCGTGACCCACATGATCCCGCCGCCCGACGGCAACGCGGCCGGCGCATGGAAGTCGTCGTCCCGGGACGGGTCCGGCGCCAGGACCGTGGCCGGATGCCCGCCGGACACCGGCACGCCGTAGATGCCGCCGTCGCCCGAGGCGAAGATGATGCGGTTGTCCTCCCCCCAGACGGCCCTGCCCGCGGGACCGAATTCCTCCGGCGTCTCGCAGATGGCGACGGGTCGGCCGCCGTCCACCGGCAGCCGCCACAGCCTTCCCTTGGCGGCGAATCCCACGGCGTCGCTGCCCGGGGCCCAGAAGACGTTGGTGCCGCCCTCGGTGCCTTCCAGGGGGTGGGCCTCCAGGCGATCGAGGGAACGCAGCCACAGGCGCCCGCCCGCCGAGTAGGCGATCACGCGCCCGTCGGGCGAGATGGTGGGCGAACAGAGGTTGGAGACCTCGAGGTCCTCGACCGGGATCGTGAAGCGGACGACCTCGGGAGTCGGCGCCGGCGGCGCCGAACCGCGCAGCGCCAGCACGCCCACCGCGACGGCCAGGACGGCGGTGGCCGCCCACCACGGCCAGGGCCGCCGGCGCGGAGCCGCGGCGCCGGTGCCGGTGTCCACGCCACCGGCCAGTTCCGCCGCCGCGTCGTCCAGGTCGAGGCTGGCGTCGGCCAGGCTGTGCAGGCGATGAGCCGGATCGCGCTCGAGGCACCGCCGCAGCAGCCGCCGCAGGGCGGGCGGCGTCCCGGCCGGCAGCTGCGCCCAGTCGATGGGATCGCGCAGCACCGCGGCCAGCGTGTCCGACACCGACGTGCCCGCGAACGTGCGCCGGCCGGTGAGGCACTCCAGCACCACGCAGCCGAACGCCCAGGCGTCGGCGCGCGCATCGACCGTACGGCCGTGGGCCTGCTCGGGGCTCATGTAGGCCGCAGTGCCCAGCACGATGCCGGGCCGGGTCATCGCTGCGGTGATGGTCGGCGAGTGCAGGGGATCGGCAGCGCCCGAGGCCTCGTCCAGGACCGCGCGGGCCAGCCCGAAGTCGAGGATCTTCACGCCGCCGTCGGGCGTGACCTTGATGTTGGCCGGCTTGAGATCGCGGTGCACGATGCCCTGGGCGTGGGCCGCGGCCAACCCGGCAGCCACCTGCCGCGCCACGGCGACGGTGTCGGCGATCGCCAGCGGACCGCGGGCCAGGCGCTGGGCCAGGTCCTCGCCTTCGACGAGCTCCATGACCAGGAAGCGGACGTCGCCCGTCTCCTCGAACCCGTAGATGGAGGCCACGTGGGCGTCCTGCAGGGTGGCCAAGGTGCGGGCCTCGCGCTGGAAGCGCGCGACGCGCTCGGGGTCGGCGGCGAACTCCCACGGCAGCATCTTCAGGGCCACGTCGCGGCCCAGCTTGGTGTCCCGCGCCCGGTACACGGCGCCCATGCCGCCCTCGCCGAGCTTGTCCAGGACCTCGTAGTGCGCCAGCGTGCGCCCGATCATCCTGCCTGCCCTTTCGCCGGAGATCTTGGACCATGCCAGTCCATATTAGCCGAATCGGGGGCCGGCGACCACTGGAACGGGGAGCCCGGAATGGGACGGAGGATTGACCACGAACCCTCTCCTGGCCGCGGAAGAAGACCGGTTCGTCTCATCGACAGGGGGGTGATTCCGATACTGGAGTCGAGGCTCGTTCTGGTAGATTCCGCTCGGCGGCGTTTGTCGTGTTTGGTGGATGGAGTCCTGGCTGCGGACGGACAAGTCCACGGCCATCGCGTTCCCTGCCTGGCAACGAGGAGATGACCCTATCCATGCGTCGAAGAATGCTGGGAAGCACAGGCCTGGAAGTGTCGGAGATCTCATTTGGCGGCTGGCAGCTGGGCAACCATGCGGACTGGGATGCCATGGACGAGGCGACCGCCCATGAACTCGTCGCCGCGGCCCTCGATCAGGGCGTCAATCTCTTCGACACGGCGCCGAACTACGCGGGAACGAACAGCGAGCGGATCCTGGGCGAGGCGCTGGTCGGCAGACGCCACCAGGTGGTCCTGGTCAGCAAGTTCGGCCATACGGCCGAGGGCCCCAAGGACTTCTCGGCGGACCGACTGCGCGGCAACCTGGAGGCCAGCCTGCGCCGGCTGCGGACCGACTGCCTGGATGTGCTGCTCCTGCACAATCCCCCGCTCGCGTTGTACCGGGGTGCGGACCCGATTTGGGATGCCCTGGAACGGATCAAGGCCGAGGGCCTGATCCGGCACTACGGAGCCAGCCTCGATTTCGCCGACGAGATCGAGGCCTGCCTGAAGAACACCGGCAGCGAGGTGCTGGAGGTCCTCTTCAACATCCTGCACCAGGATGTCCGCCGGGCGTTCCCCCTGGTGCGGGAGCGGAAAGCGGGTGTCATCGTCAAGATACCCCTGGACAGCGGCTGGCTTACTGGCCGGTTCGACTCGGCCACCCGCTTCGGCGGCGTCCGTTCCCGCTGGCGTTCCGACCAGGTGATGCGCCGCGCGGAATTGGTCGACGGATTGGACTGGTTGACGGCAGACGGCTCCCGCCTTTCCGCGAAGGCCCTCGCCTATGTTCTTGCGTATGACGAAGTCAGCTGTGCGATCCCGGGCATGCGCAATCGGGAGCAGTTGCAGGCGAATATCGGAGCAGCCGAAACCCCGTTGACGGAAGCGGAACGGCGGCGGCTGGAAGGGTACTGGGAGGACTTTACCGAAGGCGGCAGGAACCTGCTGCCGTGGTGAGGACATGGCATGGCCGACGTGGTGCAGACGATTCGTTGGGGCATCCTGGGTCCGGGATCCATCTCGCGGAAGTTCGCCGCGGACCTGCGGCTCGCCGAGGGAGCCGAACTCGTGGCTGTCGGGTCCCGCGACCTGGCCCGCGCGACCCGCTTCGCCGCCGATTTCGGCATTCCCCGGGCCTATGGCAGCTATCAGCAGCTCGCCGACGACCCCGGGGTCGATGCCGTCTATATCGGCACCCCCCACGCATTCCATGCGGAGCACACGCTCCTCTGCCTGCGTCACGGCAAGCACGTTCTCTGCGAGAAATCGCTGGCCCTCAACGCCGGCCAGGCGGAACGGATGGCGCAGGCGGCCAGGGAGAATGATCTCCTGTTGATGGAGGCCATGTGGACCCGGTTCCTGCCGGCCATCGTCCACTTGAGGTCGCTCCTGGCCGCGAGCGTGATCGGAGAACCCCGGCTGTTCATCGCGGACTTCGGATTCCGGGTCGCGTTCGATCCCGCCAGGCGCCTGTTCGATCCGGCCCAGGGCGGGGGCGTCCTGTTGGACCTGGGGGTGTACCCCGTGTCCTTCGCCTCCATGCTGTTCGGCGAACCGACGCAGGTCGGCGGCTTGGCGACCCTCGGGCAAACCCATGTCGACGTCGAGGCCGGCATCAACCTGCAGCACAAGAACGGCGAACTGGCGTGCTCCGCGCTCTCCTTCAGGGTCGATACGCCGCGGGAAAGCGTCATCATGGGAACCTCGGGCCGGATCCGGATCCATCACCCGTGGTGGGGCGCGAAGCGGATGACGATCACCCATGGCGACGGCACGGAAGAAGCCCTTGAATTTGCGGACCGCGGTTATGGCTACGTCCATGAGGCCGAGGAATTCATGCGGCTGATTCGCGAAGGACGAAAGGATTCACAAGTCATGCCCCTTCACGAGAGCCTGGCCATCATGCGAACGATGGATGCTCTCCGTTCGGCCTGGGGAGTGACGTACCCGGGGGAATAGCGGCACGGCCCGCTTGCCGCCCGTCCCTGAGCACTCCCAGCAACGCCGGATGCAGGTACAGCATCTCGCGCCCCACCTTGCGCGCCTCGAGCACGCCCAGCCCCTCCAGCAATTGCAGGTACCGCGACGCCGTCTGGCGCTTGGCGATGCCGGCGCTCACGAGGTTCTCGATGCGGCAATACGGCTGCTCGAAGATGACGTCGACGAGCTCCCGCGAATAGATCTTCGGCAGCTCGGCCCGCACCCGCTGCGCCGTCGCGTCGGAAAGCTCGCGGATGGCCTGGATGCGCTCCAGGGTCCAGGTCGCGCTCTCGCGCACGGCCTCGAGCATGTACAGCAGCCAGGGCTCCCACGCCTCGTCGCGCGTCACGGCGATCAGGCGGTCCATGGTGGTCACGATGTTCTCGACCGTCGAGCCGATCGACGCGTCAAGCGCATATGTCGACAAATAGAGCATTTGTCGACATGTTATGCCTTGGCTGTTAGCCGTTGGGGATTCAGACGGGCGCGGCGTCCGTGCCCCTCTCCATGCAAAACCCTTTGCCCCAGCGTCTTACAGGAACAAAATAGCAGGCCCCCTGGACCTGCCTCAGATTCCCTATTTGAGAAATTTGGCTCCCCAAGCGCTCCTCTCTTCGAGCGGGACACCCGAGGTCAGGCCTCAGGTCCTTCCATACCACGTCCCCTTGCCGACACCGTGCCGTACCAGGTGGTTTGCGTCGACCAGGGACGCCAGATGCTTCTTGACCGTGTTCCGGTTCGCCTCGGTGATCTGGACGATCTCGCCGATCGTCGCCCTGCCGCGTTCGGCGACGACCTCGAGGATCCTGAGTGACAGGCCAGGCAGGGCGCCCACCAGGATGTGCTCACGTGCGATCTTCGCTTCGAGCCGGCGCTTCTGGTCCCTGAGCGCGCGCAGGAACCAGCCGAGCCACGGCTGCCAATCCGGAGCGGACGTGCGGATCGTTCGCTGTGTCTGGCGCAGCGCCAGGTAGTATCCATCCTTGTTGCTCTCGATGACGCTCTCCAGCGAGGAATACGGCACATAGGCGTAGCCGCAGCGCAGAAGCAGGAGGGTGGTCAAGACACGGGACAGCCGCCCATTGCCATCCTGGAACGGGTGGATCTCGAGGAACACCACCGTGAAGATCGCCG
>DAOPJF010000129.1:0-7124 GCA_035399525.1 Candidatus Krumholzibacteriia bacterium
GAACGGAGACAGCACAAAAAGCAACAGGCGGGGCGTAATTCCATACGAATTAAGTACATATTAGGCCCGGCCCAGCAGCCCGCGGACCGCCTCGACCAGCACCCGGCGGCCCGGGCCCAGCAGGGCGTCGGGAAAATCGTACCGCTCGGCGTGCAGGGGCGGCTGCCGGCGGCCGGCGCCCAGGCCGAACATGGCGCCGCGGCCGAGGCGGGCCAGGATGCCGAAGTCCTCCGACCAGCGGAAGGGGCTCTCGTCGGGCTCGTCGCAGGCGAGCCCCGCCCGGGCCGCCGCCTCGCGCACCACGCGCACGGCCTGGGCGTCGTTCCAGGTCACCGGGAACTCCTCGGACCAGGCGGTCCGGCACCCCAGCCCGTGGGCGGCGGCGATGCGTTCGGCCAGGGCCTCGGCGTCCGACTGCAGGCGCCCGAGCACGTCCTGGTCCGCCGCGCGCAGGGTGGCCAGCACCTCGGCGTCGCCGGGCGTGGTGCCGAAGCGCGGAGCGCCGAGGCGGGCGTGCACCACCGTCACCAGGCTCAGTTCGCCCAGCGCCTCGCCGGGAATCGGCAGGCAGGCCAGGCCCGTGACCAGCTCGGCCAGGGCCCGGTCGGGGCTCTTGCCCTGCTCGGGGTAGGCGGCGTGGCTGGTGGCGCCCTGCAGGTGCACGGTCAGGCCGGCGCTGCCGGCGCAGAAGGCGCCCTCCCTGACCAACACTTCGCCCTCGGCGTAGCCCGGCAGGTTGTGCAGGGCGAACAGCCAGTCCGGCGCCAGCGCCAGGAAGCGCGGGTCGGCCGCCACCGCCGCCGCGCCCTGGCCCGTCTCCTCGGCCGGCTGGAACAGCAGCACGGCGCGGCCGCGGGCCGGCGCATGGGCGCCCAACTCGGCCGCCACGCCCAGCAGGATGGCCATGTGACCGTCGTGCCCGCACTTGTGGGCGCAGCCGGGCGTCCGCGAGGCGTGGGGGATGGCCAGGGTCTCGGCGATGGGCAGGGCGTCGAGTTCGGCCCTGAGCACGACGGTGGGCCCGTCGGCGGCGCCGGGGAACACCGCCGCCAGGCCGTGGCCGCCCAATCCCGTGAGGATGTCCGACGGCCCGCAGGCGGCCAGCCGCTCGCGCACGAAGGCGGCCGTCGCCGCCTCGGCGCCCGACGGCTCGGCCAGCTGGTGCAGGCGGCGCCGCAGCGCCGCGGGATCATCGTCGGGCGCGCGGCTCACGGCTGCAGCGCCGCCGCCGCGGCCACGGCCTCTTCGGCCAGCCCCTGGCCCCGCGCCGCGAAGTGGTCGGTCACCGCGCCGCCGACGGCCAGGTCCAGGTCCGGCACGTAGAAGGCGAAGGTGTTCCAGAAGCCGGTGTGGCCCCAGGCCTCGTGGCCAGCCAGCGTCAGGTGGAACAGGCCCAGCCGGTAGCCGGGCGTCCCGCGGCCGGTCATGGCTTCGAGAGTCCCGGACTTGTGCAGCACCTGGCCCTTGAGCAGGGCGCGCATGAAGCGGGCGAGGTCGCCGGCGCTGGCGACGATGCCGCCGCCGCCGTACAGGTCCAGGCTCGGGTTCCAGTCGTAGGTGTCCAGCGCGCCGTAGCGCTGGTGCGCCCGCGGGCCGGCCAGGTCCGGCTGCGGCTCCATGACCTCCCACCAGGTGGCGTGCAGCCCCAGCGCCTCCTCGTCCAGCAGCGCGCGCACCGCCGGGCCCAGGGGCGCGCCCGTCTTGTCCTCGATGATGCCGCCCAGCAGGATGTACCCGGTGTCCGAGTACGAGAACGTGTCGCCGGGCGCGGCCACCGGATCGCCCCACGCCGCGCAGAGCGCGATCTGCTCGTCCGGCGTCCACGTGCGGTGCGGGTTCTCGAGGATGGCCTCCTCGTAGCGCGGGTCGGCCGGATGCTCGAACAGCCCGGCGGTGTGCGAGAGCACCTGCGCGATGGTGATGGCCTCGAGGTCGTAGCCGTCGTCCGCCAGCACCCGCGCCCGCCCGGGCCGCAGGTGGCGCGCCAGGGGATCGTCCAGCCCCAGGAAGCCGCCCTCGACCAGGCGCAGCAGCGCGGCGGCCACGTACGTCTTGGTGTTGCTGGCGATGCGGAAGGTGGCGTCCGCGCCCAGCGGCATGCCGCCGGTGCTGTCGGCCCAGCCCGCGGTGAAGGTCGAGTCGATGCCGGCCGCCGGCCAGATGACCGCCAGCGCCACGCCGGGCGCCGACGGGTTGGCCTCGTGGAAGGCGTCGACCACGCCCTGCAGCGCGGCCGGCGCGTCGGCCGGCGCGGCCCCGGCCGACGCGGCCACCAGGACCAGGACGATGACGATCAGGATGCGCTTCATGGCTGCCTCCTAGCGTCGCCGCGCGCCGCCGCCGCGGGGCGCCTGCCTCTGGGGTGCCTGCCGCTGCGGCGCCTGGCGCTGGCGCTCGGCGCCGCGGTCGCGCTGCTGGCGGTCGCGCTCGAGCTGCTGGCGATCCTGGTGCTGCCGTTCCTGCTGCTGCCGATCGGCCTGCTGCCGGTCCTGGCGCTGCGGTTCGGCGCGGCTGCGGTCGGCGTCGCGACTGCGATCCGCTTCGCGGCTGCGGTCGGCGGCGCCGTCGCGCTCCCGGTCCTTCGCCTGGCCGTCGCGCTCGCCGTCCCTGCTCCTGTCGCCGGCCTCGGCCTTCCAGTCGCCGTCCTGGCGCTGCTCCCAGGTGCCGTCGCGCTCGCGCACCACGTTCCCGTCACGGTCGGCGTAGACGTTGTTGGGCCGGTCGGCGGTGCGCGGACGCTTGCCCGGGTCGCGCCGCACGTCGCCCGTGCGCGCGATGCCGTCGGTGCGCGCGCGGTACAGGTTCTCGGGGCGGTCGGCCTGGCCCGCGCGGTAGCCGGCGCGGTAGCCGGCGGCGGCGCCGTGCCGGTACCCGTGGGCGTAGCCGTGGTTGTACCCGTGCCAGTAGCCGTGCCGGTAACCGTACCGGTAGCCCGCCGGGCCCCAGTACGCCGGATAGGCATGGCCCCAGCCGACGCCCACGTGCAGCCAGCCGTAGCTGACGCCGAACGAGAAGCCCCAGCCCGTGTACGGGTTGTAGTGCACGCCGAAGCCGTAGGTGACCGGCCGCGGGTAGTAGTGGTGATGGTACCAGTACGGGTAGGACCAGCCGGTGCCCCACACCGCGCACGGTCCCCACACGTAGGCGCCGTAGTAGCCCGGCGTGTAGCCCACGTACACGATGTCCGGCGTCGCGTCGTAGATGGAGACGTACTTGACGTTGTAGACCGGGCACTCCGGCGAGAGCTTCTGCACGGCCGCGGGCACGGCGGTCGCCACGGTCCACGGCCCGCCGGGCTCCGAGGCCTCGAACCACACCGCCGAATCCACGCACCAGTAGTGGCCGTCGATGAGCAGCACCGGCTTGTCGGAGTTGCGGGCGTAGGACACGTCGTTGTCCGCGCACACCTCGAACACGGGGTCGCCATCGAAGGTCACGGTGCAGGTGGCCGACTTGCGGTCCACCTCCGCGGTCTGGGGGATCTGCGTCTCGAGCACCGCCTCGCGCGCCTGCGCGGTGCCCGGCACGCTGGGCAGCACGGCGGCCAGGTCCGAGTCGGCGGGGATGCGCGCGAACTCGCCGGGCAACTGGTCGAACGGCACGAAGCTCCACTGGTTCGCCTCGAGCGAGGCCGCGCGGAACCAGCGCCCGGCCGCCAGCACGTAGACCTGCTGGCCGGCGATGTCCATGACGATGTCCGACTCGGTGTTCTGGACCGTCAGCAGCGACGTGCCGGTCACGGGCGCGAACCGGGGCTCGCCTTCGGTGACGATCAGCTCGGCAGGCCCGGTGCTGACGATGATCTCGGGCGCGGCCTCCTTCGCGTCGGCCTTCAGGCCCAGGGCGCCCGCGTCCTCGGCCGAGGCCTTGGCCTGCTCGGCCTCCTCCTGCTCGATCTTCTGCGACAGCGACGCCATCTCCTTCGGCAGCGCCGTGGTCGGGGCCCAGGGACCGGCCAGGTCGTCGGCGCCGAACCACTGGCCCGAGCCGCGCAGGTACAGGGTCCCGGTGCGGTCGCGCACGATGAAGAAGGCGGTGTTGACCACCGTCTCGAGGTCGTAGCCCTCGAGCGCCTGGAAGATAGGATCGCCATCCACCAGCACCAGCACGGCCGGCGCGCGGCGCACGTAGAACACGGGAGGATCGGCCCGGAAGCCCTGGTCGCCCTGGGCCGGATCCGGCAGGGCCGCCACCAGTCGGTCGATGGACAGCACCAGGTCCCAGGTGGGAATCTCCTGCTCGAGGAAGCGGCTCAGCGTCTCGACCATGGCCTGGTCCGACTCGGGGAACCGCGCGGCGGTCACGGCCACGCGGTCGAGGGTCGCGGTGCGCGCCTCGAGGTCGGTGACCAGGTGCGCGTCGAACCACATGGCGCCGAACACCGGCGCCTTGCCGCCCTTGAGCTTCACCGACACGGCGGCGCGGGCCTCGAGGCGGTCGCCGGCGAAGGACTCGACCTGCGGCTCGTAGACGGTGACCTCGCCCTTCTCGGCGGTCACCACCCGCGGCCAGGCGAAGGCGTCGGACTCGGCGGCGGCGAAGGCCGGCGCGGCCAGCAGCAGGGCGAGCGCGAGCGCGGACAGAAGGCGGGTCATGCGGATGCCTCCAGCAAGGGGAAGGGGGACGAGGGGCCCATCCTAGCAGATCGGCGGGCCGGACGCATGGGCCAAGGGGCCGGTCAGCGGTCGAACGCCAGGCGTTCGCCCCGGACGCCCGGCACGATGCGCCCGTCGCGCCAGGCCACGCGGCCCGAGACCATCGTCAGGTCGACGTGGCCCGGGAAGGTCACGCCGGTGAACGGCGACCACCCGCACTTCGCCAGCACGGCGTCCTCGCGCACCGTCACCGGAGCGGCGGGGTCCAGCAGCACCAGGTCGGCCCACCAGCCCTCGCGCAGGAACCCGCGCTCGCGCACGCCGAATAGCCGCGCCGGGTTGTGGCAGGCCTTCTCGACCAGGGTGGGCAGGTCGAACACGCCCGCGACCGAAAGTGCGTGCAGGGCCGGCAGAAGGTGCTGCACCAGGGGCAGGCCGCTGGGGCAGCCGAAGTAGGGGTTGGCCTTCTCGGCGCGGGTGTGGGGGGCGTGGTCGGTGGCCACCACGTCGATGCGGCCCTCGACCAGCGCGGCGCGCAGGGCGGCGCGGTCGGCGGCGGTCTTGATGGCCGGGTTGCACTTGATGAGCCCGCCCAGCCGCGCGTAGTCCGCGTCGCTGAACCACAGGTGGTGCACGCAGACCTCGGCGGTGATGCGCTTGTCCGCCACCGGCCCGGGCTGGAACAGGGCGAGCTCCTCGGCGGTGGTCAGGTGCAGCACGTGCAGGCGCGTGCCGTGTTCGCGGGCCAGGTCGACCGCCAGGCTCGACGAGGCCAGGCAGGCCTCGCGGCTGCGGATGATCGGGTGCTGGTCCATGGGCACGTCGTCGCCATGGCGCGCGCGCCAGATGCGCTCGTTGGCGCGGATCGCCGGGTCGTCCTCGCAGTGCACCGCCACCAGACCCGGGGCATCGCGGAAGATACCCGCCAGGGTGTCCGGGTCGTCGACCAGCATGTTCCCGGTCGAGCTGCCCATGAACACCTTCACGCCGCAGGCGCGCCCCGGCTCGAGCCGCCGCACCTGCCCGAGGTTGTCGTTCGAGGCGCCCAGGTAGAACGCGTAGTTGGCCGCCGACTTGCCGGCGGCCAGGGCGCAGCGTTCCTCCAGCAGCTCGGGCGTCAGGGTCGGCGGGTTCACGTTGGGCATGTCCATGAAGCTGGTCACGCCGCCGGCCACCGCTGCCCGCGACTCGGTGGCCAGGTCGGCCTTGTGGGTCAGGCCCGGCTCGCGGAAGTGCACCTGGTCGTCGATCAGCCCCGGCAGCAGGAAGCGGCCGCGCGCCTCGATCACCTCGTCGGCCGGGCGTCCCGACAGGTCGCCGCCCACGGCGGCGATGCGGCCGCCGGCCACCAGCAGGTCGCCCTCGCGGATCTCGCCCTCGTTCACGATGCGGGCCCCGGTGATCAGGATGGTGCGTCGGTCGGCGGACATGGAGGCTCCTCGCGCTGGGGATGCCGCCCATGGTAGGCCCGGGCGCGGCGGGCGGCCAGCGCTCAGGGCGGCGTGCTCTCGTAGGGCTGCCACGCGGCATCGCGTCGGCCGGGCTCGGTGCGGCTCCAGCGGCGCACCAGCCCGGCCATCCCCTTGGCCAGCGGTTCGCCGTGGGCGGCGACCTCGTTGGTGCGCAGGTCCAGCTCGCCGAAGATGTACCGCCCCTCGCGGCCCACGCTGGTGCTGACCGCCAGCAGGCGGCCCTCGCCGCGGGCCAGGCCGAAGCCCAGGGTCGAGGCGTCGTCGATGGTCTCGCCCAGCAGGGTGTCCAGCCAGCCGTCCACGTCCAGGATGGTCCAGCCGCCCTCGATGGAGAAGATCACCACGCCCTCGAGGATGCCCGGTCGCGCGCCGCCCTGGTCGCGGACGGTCACCTCGCGCCGTCCGAGGCGCCACTCGTCCACCACCACCGGGCTGCCGAAGCTGAGGGTGCCCGGGTGATAGCCCAGGATCGAGTAGGGCATGGGCATGTCCAGGCGCGGCGCGTCCAGCTCGATGACGATGCGGCGGTCGCACACCAGGCCGCCCAGGCGGGGCCGGTCGGCCTCGGGCAGGGCCTCGCGCCGGAACGAGACGAGCTTCGCCAGGGGGAAGTCCGACGGGCGGCCCCAGCCGTCGGCGAAGGCCTCGACGTCGGCGGCGGTCCAGGCGCCCAGGCTGTCGGCCTCCACCAGCGTGCACACCCAGGCGAACACCGGCTCGACCACCTGGGCGTGCAGCCAGGTCTCGCCGGGCACCAGGCCCAGGGGCGAGGTGGCCGCCGGCGCGGGCGATGCGGCGACCAGGACGGTCGCGGCCAGCAGCAGGAACGGGGTCGTCGGGCGCAGGGGCATGGCATCTCCGGGTGGTCGTCGGCAACGAGGGATCCAAGATAGGGCAGGGCGGCGCATCCGACCAGCGGCGGGGCGGTCGACTATTTTCGGTCGGACGACCCGTTTCCCCATTATCGGATTGACACGGCCCGCAGGCGCAGTACCTTATCGCCACCTCGCAGGAGCCCTCGCCCGGGAATCATCCCGGCCCGCTCCGGCGCGGGCCG
>DAOPJF010000130.1:0-7054 GCA_035399525.1 Candidatus Krumholzibacteriia bacterium
ACTGAGCTACAGCCACCACCATTATTGCGTTTTCGCTGGCACGCCCGGCAGGATTCGAACCTGCGACCTGCGGATTAGAAGTCCGCTGCTCTATCCAGCTGAGCTACGGGCGCGCCGGAAGCGCGATCGGGCCGCATACCCGCTGGCAGGTCCGTCCCGTCGGGCGGACGCGAATAATGGCCTGCAGGCCCGCCCCTGTCAAGGCTCCGATCCGGTGGTCGGGGCGAGAGGATTCGAACCTCCGACGACCTGCTCCCAAAGCAGGTGCGCTACCGGACTGCGCCACGCCCCGACCGTTTTGCATGAAGCGGGCCGGAGCGCCGGCGTCCGCTTCCGTCCCACCCAAGCGCCTGCGGCGCCTCCGGTTGGCGGGACCGGGCTCCCCCACAATTAGGTCGGGCGAGGCCGGTTGTCAATGCGTCGTGTCGCCGCCGGGCTGCGGCCCGCCGCCACGGCGCCCCCGCAGGGCGACGCGCACGCCCTAGGCCGCTCCGTAGGCGGTCCGCACCGCCGCCAGCAGCCGGCGCAGGGCACGCCCGCGATGGCTGATGGCGTTCTTGCCGGCCGCATCGTACTCCGCCAGCGTGCGCTCGCCGCCGTCGGGTCGGAACACCGGATCGTAGCCGAAGCCCTGTGCACCCACGGGTTGACGCGTGATGGCGCCCAGCAGCCGCCCGGTCGCCGTGATCTGCAGGAAGTGCGCCTCGTTGCCCGACCAGCCGGGCGCCGTGGTGTCCAGTCCCGAAGGAGCCACCTGGGTCGGCGGCGTCTCGCCCGAGGCCGGCCCGTGGCAGACCCAGATGCGCGGATCGGGCACGGCCACGGCGCCGGGTTCGGCACGGTGCCGCTGGTCGACCAGCCGCGCCGCCACCTCGCGGGCGCGCACCGTGTCATGACCCCAGTCCACCAGGTCGGCCATCAGCTGCGTGCGGTACTCGTCCCACACGGCCTCGCGGTCGATGAAGCCGTTCCAGAACGCGGCCTCCTCGCCCGGGTCGCGGATCTGCACCGCGCGCGTCCAGGGATTGTGCAGCCAGCGCTTGGTGGCCGGCGCCGCCACCGGGCCGTCGGCGCCGCCGGGACGCGGGTCGATCCACGCGCAGGCCGACGCGAACCGCGCCTGCCGCGAACCGTCGGGCACGTTCGCCATCAGCGACAGCAGCTGGGCGCAGTTGCTGGCGTAGGTCGCCCCCTCGCCCGAGAAGCGCGCGGCGAACACGTCGGGCAGGCCGTTGAGCACGCGCACCTGCAGCGACGTGTCGTCGGCCACGGCGATCTCGCCGGTCCAGGCCGCCGTCACCAGCGCCTTGCGCGTGGCGTTGCCCTCGATCGTCGTGCCGTCCTCGACCACCTCGGGCAGGCCCGCGTAATCGGCGGCCGAGACCACCTCGAACGGCATCCCGTCCAGCAGCTGCCGCAGCTCGCGCACCTTGTCCGCGTTGCGGCTGGCCAGCACCACCCTGCGCCTCGTCGTCCCCATGTCAGCCCTCCAGGACCTTGCGCTGCAGCTCGTTGATGCGGGCCACCGCGGCCGCGCCCAGGTCGAGCATCGTGTCCAGCTGCGCCCGCGCGAACGGCTTCTGCTCGGCGGTGCCCTGGATCTCGATCAGCCCGCCGCCTTCGGCCATCACCAGGTTCATGTCGGTCTCCGCGGACGAGTCCTCGCGGTAGTCCAGGTCCACCAGCACTTCGCCGTCGACGATGCCCAGGCTGATGGCGCCCACCATCGCGCGCATGGGATGGCGCTTCAGGCCCAGCCGCTGCAACGCGTCGTACAGCGCCACGGCCGCGCCGTTGATCGACGCGCAGCGGGTGCCGCCGTCGGCGCGGATCACGTCACAGTCCAGCGTGACCGTCAGGTCGCCCAGGGCGTACAGGTCGGTGACCGAGCGCAGCGAGCGGCCGATCAGGCGCTGGATCTCCATGGTGCGCCCCCCCTGCCCGCCGCCGCCGGCCGCCTCGCGGCGCATGCGCTCGCCGGTCGAGCGCGGCAGCATGCCGTACTCGGCGGTGACCCAGCCCTGGCCCTGGCCCTTGAGCCAGCGCGGCGCGCCCGCGGAGATCGTCGCGGTGCAGATCACGTGCGTGTTGCCCATCTCGACGAGGGCCGAGCCCTCGGCGTGGGGCAGGTAGTCGCGGGTGATGCGCATCGGCCTCAGCTGGCGGATGCCGCGGTTCTCGGCGCGTTCGCTCAACGTTCCGTCCCTTCATTGGCGCCCCGCGGGGCGTTGCGGACGGCGGACCCGGCCCGCTCCGCAAGCCGGTGCCCCGCCTCTTCCATCTCGTCCAGGCCCACGGTCCGGACGTCGTCGATCGGCTTGCCCAGGAACCGCGCCCCGATTTCGGCGAACTTCCAGGGGATGTCGCTGAGGATGAACGACAGCGTCCCGGCCCGGGCCGCGTCGCCGCGCCGCAGCCCGCGGTCGGTGAGCAGCCGCTCGGCCGCCGCAGCCAGCACCTCGGCCGAGTCCACCAGCGCCACCTGCGGCCCCATCACCCGCGCGATGTCGTCCTTCAGCAGCGGGTAATGCGTGCAGCCGAGGATGAGCGTGTCCACCGCCGCCTCGCGCAGCGGCGCCAGGTACTCGTCGGCGGCGATGGCCGTCATGGCGTGGCCGGCCAGCCCCTCCTCGACCAGCGGCACGAACAGCGGGCACTCGCGGGCCACGATCACCGCGTCGGGCCGCGCGCGCCGCAGGCCCTCCTGGTAGCGGCCCGAGCGGATGGTGCCCGAGGTGCCGATGACACCCACCGGCCCGCCGCGACCAACCGCCAGCGCCGCCGTCACGCCGGGCTCGATCACGCCCAGCACCGGCACCGGCAGCACCTCGCGCAGGTGCTCGAGGGCGAACGCGCTGGCGGTGTTGCAGGCCACCACCACCATCTTGACGCCGTGCTCGACGAGGACGCCCGCATCCTGCCGGGCGAACGCGCGCACCGTCTTCTCGCCCTTGGTGCCGTAGGGCACACGCGCGGTGTCGCCGAAGTACAGCAGGTCCTCGCCCGGCAGCCGCTCGTGCAGCGCGCGCAGCACCGTCAGGCCGCCGAGCCCCGAATCGAACACCCCGATGGGCCTCTGCGACGCCTGCCCGTCCACCTACAGCCACCTCCGCGGATCGAAGGGGCGCGCCAGGTCCAGATGCCCGGCCAGCGTCTCGACCTGCGCGCCCTCCACCAGGATGGTGCAGGCGCGCGTGCCCGGGAAGTTCAGGGCGACCGTGCGCAGGATGGACGTGAGCGTGGCCGCCTCCGCCGCGCTGCCGCCGGGATGCCCGGTCACCAGCTCCTGGCTGAAGTCCAGCACCACCGACTGGTCGTCCGGGTCGATGAACGCGCCGAGGGCCCGCGTGCCCGCGGGCAGCGCGCTGACGGCGCCGCTGATGCGCGGCCCGGCGCAGAGCACGGTCATCAGGCCCAGCAGGTCCTCGCCCGGCCGGTCGCGGCTGGGGATCTGGCGCTGCTCGGTCACGTAGCCGCCCGCGTCCCACTCGGGGAACACGAGCATCACCGCGCGGTCGCCCGAACGCGCCGGCAGGTCCTGCTCCGTCGGCGCGAAGGTCGTCACGTCCTGCGGGCCGGCCTCCTCGCCGCCGCCGCGCCACACGATCCAGCCCACGCCCAGCACCAAGGTGATGGCCAGCAGGGCCAGCAGCCCGGCCGAGATGCCGCGACGCCCGGTCGGGCGGGGTCGCCGGGTCGACGGCCGGCGCCGCGGGGCGCCGCCGGGCGCGCTCGCGTCGTTCATCGCCCGTCCCCCGTCGTTGCGCCGTCGGCCGGCGCGCCCGCGCCGCCGGTGGCCGGATCGTTGCGGTAGGCGAGGATCGCCTCGCCGATGGCCGCCGCCAGCTGCTGCTGGTACGTGGCGTCGCCGAGGCGCTGCTCCTCGGCGGTGTGGCTCAGGAAGCCCAGTTCGATCAGCACGGCCGGCATGTACGCGCCCACCAGCACGCGGAATCCCGCCTGGCGCACGCCGCGGTCGGGCAGCCCCAGCGACACGCTGACCGAGCCCTGGATCGTCTCGGCCAGCCGGCTGCTGCTGGAGATGAACCGGTTCTGCACCAGCTCCCACACGATGAAGTCGACGTCGCCCGGCGCGCCGCCCGCCGCGTTCTCGGCGGCCTCGACGCTCTGCGCCCAGTCCGACTGGGCGGGCGACAGGAAGTAGGTCTCCAGGCCGTGGGCGCCGTCGTTGAACCAGCTGTTGCAGTGCAGGCTCAGGAACAGGTCGCCGTGCTTCGTGTTGGCGATCTCGGCGCGGTCGGCCAGCTCGACGTAGTCGTCGCCCTCGCGCGTCAGCACCACGTCCAGGTCGCTCTCGCGCTCGAGCCACCGCTTCAGCGCGCGCGCCACGCCCAGGTTCACGTCCTTCTCGAGGATGCCGCGCGGCCCCACCGCCCCGACGTCGTGGCCGCCGTGGCCCGCGTCGATCACGACCGTGCGCAACGGCGCCTCGAGGGTCGCGTCCACCGGGCCCTGGTCGATGTTCACCTGCGCCTGGCCCCGCGGCACGGGCGCGGGCATGGCCTCGACCTGCTCCTCCTCGAGCACCAGCACGATGTCGCGGCCGCCGTCGGCGGTGTACGTGCGGAAGCGCCCCACCAGGTCGTCGACCTGCAGGGTGATGACCGCGTCGTCGCCCTGCTGCCGGCTGCGCGCCGCCAGCAGCAGGCCGCGCCGGCGGGCGAGGCCGACGGCGCCGGTGTCGACCGAGCCGCCGTAGATCTTCAGCTCGATGACGCCCTGGGCCGGGCTCGTCGTGCGGTAGGCCAGGGCATCGCGGCAAGCCACGTGCACCGCGGTGGTGCGGCCCAGCACCTCGGCCCGCAGCGCGGTGACCGTGTGCGACGGCGCGCCGATGCGCAGGCGCCGCAGGGCCTGGTCCCAGGCGATGCGCTCGCCCGTCGATGGGCCGACGATCTCGGTCAGCACCGTCACGGGCAACCACAGGTCGCCCTGCAGGTCCAGCACCGGCACCGGCAGCAGCGTCTCGCCGTCGGGTCCCGCCACCAGGCGGCTGTCGGCCGTCAGCACGAACACGCGGCCGGAGGCCTTCAGCTCCAGGCGCCGCAGCGAGCCCTGCCAGTATCGCCCGGCGTTCAGCAGCGACGCGGCCGTGGCCGAGGGCAGGTAGACGACGTCGACGTCCGTCAGCAGGCGCCGCCCGCTGACCGCGCGCGTCTCGCCGGTGGCCTCGAAGCTGACCGTCAGGTCCACCGCGGGCGCCGCCGCATCGACGGCGTACCCGAACAGGGGATCGACGGGGCCCGCCTCCTGGGCCGCGACCGGCCACGCCGCGACGGCGGCCAGCAGGAGGACCAGGACGGCCCCCGGGTGCGCAGGGCGTGCGGTCATCGGCGCCCGACCTCCTTGGCGATGCGGCGCGCCACGTCCTGCTTGGCCTTGGCGTCGCGCTTGTCGTGCAGCTTCTTGCCCCGGCCCAGGCCCAGTTCGACCTTCACGATCCCGTGCGTGAAGTACAGGGACAGGGGCACCAGGGTCAGGCCCTTCTCGACCACGCGGGGCTCGATCTTGCGGATCTCCCTGCGGTTCAGCAGCAGCTTGCGCCTCCGGAAGGGCTCGTGGTTCTCGCGGTTGGCCTGCTCGTAGGGGCCGACGTGCATCTTGGCCAGCCAGGCCTCGCCGTCCTTGATCTCGGCGTAGGCGTCGCCCAGGTTGCAGCGCCCCTCGCGCAGGGCCTTGACCTCGGATCCGAGCAGCACGATACCGGCCTCCCAGCGGTCGAGGATCTCGAACTCGTGGAAGGCCCGCCGGTTGTTCGCGATGATCTTGTGGCCCTTGCCTTCGGTCTTGCGCGCCATGCCGCTCCCGTGGTTGCCTGCGCATCGGGGTCCGCCCCGGGCGAACCGTGAATATACCGTCCGCCGCCCGGCGTGCAAACGCCTCATTGCCTGCGCGGGTGCCGCGCGGGCGCGGAAAAAAAGCGGGGATCGGGTTGACAGGGCGCAGGGCACCGGCTAGTTTACCGGTCCGTCCCGACGGGACGGCATGACGCATCTGTGCCCAGATGGCGGAATTGGTAGACGCGCTACGTTCAGGTCGTAGTGAGGAATCCTCGTGGGAGTTCGAGTCTCCCTCTGGGCACCACCACCCCCACCCCCGCCGGGTGGGGTTTTTGTTTGTCCCGTCCGGCGCACCCCCGTCCTGCGCACCCCCGGACACCACGACCCCCGCCCCCCGCCGGCCCGCGCGGCACGGAATCTGCACCTGCCGCCTCCATGACGATGGCGACGCCCTGCCGCACGGACCCGCAGCCAGCACAACATGCTGTTGCGCAATCCATTGCGACAGCCGCCCCCTGATGGACCCCCGCCCTGGGAGCCGGAATCCACCATGCGTTGGCTCGATATCATCCTGCCCGAACCCGGATCGAACCCCGGGTTGGACTCCGCGGGCGCCGAGACCCGCCGCCTGGCCGCCTCCATCGCGGCGATCCAGGAACGCGACGGACTGGACGCCCCCTCGGTGACCGCGTGCATGGCCGAAGCCGGCCGCATCCTCCTGGCCGCGGTGCGCAACGCCGTGCCCGGCGCCTTCGACGGCACCGGGGCAGAGGCGGTCGAGTCGCCTCTGCTGGGCGACGCGGCCCACGACACGCTGGTGGGATACCACCTGGTGGTCGATCCGACGCGGCTCGACCTGCCCTGGAACTGGCTGCACACGGGCCTGGCCTTCGTGCTCGAGCGCCACCCCGTCAGCTGGGGCCTGCGTCCGGCCGGCGCCGAGCGCGGCGCGGCGACGCGGCCCTGGCACGAGCGCATGCAGCGCGCCCGCTTCCTGGTGGACGACCGGGGCGAAGGCGGGCTGCGCCGCACCCTCGACCAGCTGCGCGACGGCGCGGCCCGCCCCGAGGTGCTGTTCGTGGCCGGCCACTCGCAGGAGGAGATCCGCCGGCTGATCCACCGCGAGGGCGAGGCCGTGGCCGCCGCCGTGGCCGCGGCCTCCTGGGCCGCGCCGCTGGCCGGCGTCACGCTTCCGGATGCGTCCCCGACGCCCACCCGCCTGGCCGAGCAGGCTGTCCAGTACCAGGCCATCC
>DAOPJF010000131.1:0-6956 GCA_035399525.1 Candidatus Krumholzibacteriia bacterium
GGGCATCTCGATCCGCGGCCAGGACACCGCCGGCGGCGGCGGCGTGGGCCTGGATTACGCCACCGGCTGGTCCCTGGCGCCGCGCGAGGTGCCGACCTTCGTGCTGCCGGCCTGGTCGGGCTTCGGCAAGGCGACCTACCTGGGTGCGATGCCCTTCAACGACTATCCCAACTACGTGGGCGTGCTCATGCTCGTGCTGGCGGCCGCTTCGTTCCGGCGCGAGACCCGCAGCCTGGTGGCGGCGCTGGGCGTGCTGACGGTGCTGGCGGTGGTCACCAGCTTCGGCGGCGGCTTCTACACGCTGCTGTACGAGCACCTGCCGTTCTTCAACAAGTTCCGCATCCCGTCGATGGTGCTGGTGCTGCTGGGCTTCGCGGGCATCGTGCTGGCGGCCCGCGGGCTGGCGGCCTGGCGCGAGGGCACGGCCTTCGGCGGCCGTCCGCTGGTGATGCCGCTGCTGCTGGCGGCCGTGGGGCTGGCCATGCTGCTGGGCGGCGGCGCGGGCCTGGCCAAGGCGCCCTACCAGTCGATGCTCGGCGCCATGGCGGCGGCGGCCGGCCGCGGCGCGCCCCAGGTGCTGCTGGACGAGGCCTGGACCCTGCACCGCGCGAGCCTGCTGCGCATCGGCCTGTTGCTGCTGACCGCGGCCGCGGCCGCGTGGACCTCGACCCGTCACGAGGGCTTCCGCCGCACGGGCATCGTGTGGGTGCTGGCGGCGCTGGTGGCGGTCGACCTGGCCGGCGTCGACCGGCTGATCGCGCACCCTGAGGCGGGCCTGCTGGACGTGGCGCGCGACGCCTCGGGCCGCGGCGTGCTGCAGCCGGCCGGCGCGCTGGGCCACAAGCCCGCGCCCGGCAGCGGCGCCCACCAGCCGGGTCCCGCGTCCGACGAGTTGCGCCGCGCCGTGGGCCACGACCGCGTCTGGCCCCTGGGCACCCACGGATCGCGCAACACCTGGCTGGCCGACGGCGTGCGCTCGCTGGGCGGCTACCATCCGGCGAAGCTGGCGGCCTACGAGCAGATCCGCAAGCGGCTGTACAACGATCCGCCCGCCGCGCGGCTGGCCGGCTGGCTGGGGGCGACGGTGGTGGCCTTCGACCAGCCGTTCGGACCGGGCGACCTCCAGTACCTCGACGGCCTGGGCACCGATCTCGATCCGGCGCCGCTGCGTGGCGGCCGGCCCGCGTTCTACCGCAACCGCGCCGCCCTGCCGCGGGCGCGGCTGGTGACGGCGTGGCGCCCCGTGGCCGCGGCGCCCGGCAGCGGTGACCTGCCGACGTTCCTCGATGCGATCCAGTCGGGCGCCCTGGCGGTGGCCGACACGGTGACGCTGGATGCGGCGCCCGAACCCGCGCCGACGGCGTCGCCGTCGCCGCTGCCGACGCCGGAGTTCACGGTCGACGGCATGAACGAGGTCGAACTGCGCACCGACGCGCCCGTACCGGCGGTGCTGGTGCTGGCGGACATGAACGCGCCGGGCTGGCGGGTCGAGGTCGATGGACGCCGGCGTCCGCTGCTGACGGCCGACCTGGTGCTGCGCGGCGTGGCGCTGGAGGCCGGCCCGCACACCGTCCGCTTCGTCTACCGCGACCCCTCGGTGCGGGCGGGCCTGGGCCTGTCGATCGCCGGGCTGGTCATCGTCCTTGGGCTCTTGGTCCTTCCGTCGCTGCGGCGGAGGCCCGCGGCATCCGCAGGAGCGTCCCATGACTGATGCGCATCCGCGTCCCCGCGGACCGGTCCGCCACGCCATGGTGGTGGTCCCGACCTACAACGAGGCCGACAACGTGGGGCGCCTGGTCCCGGCGATCCTGGCGCGCGACCCGCGGCTGTCGGTGCTGGTGGTGGACGACAACTCGCCCGACGGCACGGCGAAGGTGGTCAAGGCGCTGCCGGACTTCGGCGGGCGCGTGCACATCCTCGAGCGCCCGCTCAAGCAGGGCCTGGGCGCGGCCTACATCGCGGGCTTCCAGTGGGTGCTGGCGAACACCGACTGCGACGCCGTCTTCGAGATGGACGCCGATTTCAGCCACCAGCCCGAGGCCCTCGACCAGTTCCTGCACCACATCGAGGACCACGACCTGGTGCTGGGCAGCCGCTACCTCGACGGCATCACCGTGGTCAACTGGCCGCTGTCGCGGCTCATCCTCTCGGTGGGCGCCAACATCTATGCGCGGCTGGTCACCGGCATGGCCATCAAGGACAGCACCGGCGGATTCAAGTGCTTCCGGCGCTCGACGCTCGAGGCGCTGCCGCTCCAGAGCATCCGCAGCGACGGCTACTCGTTCCAGATCGAGATGAACTACCACTGCTGGAAGCGGGGGATGCAGATCAAGGAGATCCCCATCATGTTCGTGGACCGGCAGGTGGGCGTCTCGAAGATGTCGCGCCGCATCATCGTCGAGGCCATGTGGATGGTCTGGGCGCTGCGCCTGCGGCGCATTCCCTGAACCCGGGCAGGACCGGCGAACCGTGAAGCTGGCCATCGTCATCGTCCACTACAACACCAGCGGCGACCTCGAGCGCTGCCTCGAGTCGCTGGCTGCCAACGCCCCGGCGGCCCCGCACCGCGTGGTGGTGGTGGACAACGCGTCCCGCGACGACGGCCTGGCCGACGTGCACCGCCGCTTCCCCGACTGCACCTGGATCTTCAACACCGAGAACGCGGGCTACGCCAAGGGCTGCAACCAGGGCATCGCGGCGGTCGACGCCGCGTACCACCTGCTGCTGAACCCGGACGTGGTGGCGCTGCCCGGCCCGCTCGACGCGCTGCTGGCCTTCGCCGACGCCCATCCGCGCGCGGGCATCGTCGGCCCGCAGCTGCTGAACGAGGACGGCTCGATCCAGGACTCGTGCCGCCGCTTCTACACCTTCCGTACGCTGCTGCTGCGCCGCACGTTCTTCGGCAAGCTGTTCCCCGACAGCGAGACGGTGCGCCGCCACCTGATGCGCGACTTCGACCACCGTGCGGCGCGGCCGGTGGACTGGATCCTGGGCGGCTGCCTGCTGGCCCGGCGCGAGGCCGTCGCCCGCACCGGCGCCATGGACGAACGGTTCTTCCTGTACTTCGAGGACGTCGACTGGTGCTACCGCATGTGGCAGGCCGGCTTCGAGGTCGTGTACTCGCCCGAGGCGCGCTTCATCCACCGGCACCGCCGCGCCAGCGCCAAGGGCACCTTCAACCGCTCGTTCTTCCTGCACCTGGCCAGCCTCATCTCGTTCTACGAGAAGTGGGGCATGCTGGTCTGGCTGCTGAAGAAGTGGCGCGAGCCGCTGCTGCTGGGCGTGCTGTGGCTGCTGGACATGGCGGGGCTGACCGTGGCGTTCGGCCTGGCCTACGGCCTGCGCAGCCTGCTGGGCAGCCGCTTCGCCGAGCCGCTGTACCCGTTCGCCGAGTACCGGCCGCTGCTGCTGTTCGCCCTGGTGCTGGCGACGGTCACCTTCCTGAGCGCCGGCCGCTACAAGCCCGGCCGCCTGCGCGACCGCCGCGGCCTGGGCGAGCACCTGCAGCACGTGGGCGTGGTCTCGGTGCTGCTGCTGGCGGCGACCTACCTCGGCCACATGGATGTGATCAGCCGCGCCGTGCTGCTGCTGTTCATCCCGCTGCTGGCGGTGCTGACGGCGGTCGGCGACCGCGCGGTGGCGGCCGTCAGGCGGCGGCTCGAGCGCGGCCGCCTGTCGCTGGAGCGCACCCTGCTGGTGGGCGACACCGTCGAGCTGAACCGCTGGCTGCTGGGCGCGGGAGACCTGGCGCGCCAGGGCGTGGACGTGGCCGGCTACCTGGCCGACCCCGGCGACATCGGCGTGCTGCCGCCGCTGCAGGGCGGCGTGCCGTGGCTGGGGCGGCCCGACGAGGCCGGCGCGGTGGTCGAGCGCTACCGCATCTCGCAGGTGGTCTTCGGGGCGCCGCCTGCCGCGGGGCGCACGCCCTGGCTGCTGCTGGGCACGCTGCGCCGCCTGCGCGTGCGGCTGCGCTGGCTGGGCGAGGGCACCTGGCTGCTGGCGGCCGCGGCGCGCGCCGAGACCTTCGGCGGCGTGCCCAGCGCCGTGCAGGCCGTGGGCGGCCGGCGCGCCGCGTCGGCGGGCCTGCGGCGGATGCGCGATGTCGCGGCGGGCCTGCTGCTGGCGGTGTTCACCGCCGGGCCGCGCCTGGTGCACCGGGCCGGAGCGCTGCGGCGCGGCGACGCCGTGCAGCAGACCGTGCCGGTGTGCGACGCCTGGGGCCGCGCCCTCGAACTGACCCTGGTCACCGGCCGCGACGGGCGCGTGCTGGCGCTGCCCTGGCAGGCGCCCCTGGCGGGGGCGTTGCTGCGCGGGCGCGTGGGCGTGTGGGGCGCGCGCGGCGAGCGCGGCGCCGTGCCCGGCACCCCGCGCGATGCGGCCTCGGTGTTCGCGTTCTGGCACGATGAACCCGCGCCCCCGGGCCTGGTGGGACCGTGGGCGGCCGGCGAGGGCCGCGGGGCCGCAGCGCGCGTGCTGGGCCGGCTCTGGCGGGATCCCTGCGGATTCGGTAATCTCGGCGGAGTATCCGGGCAGGATGCGTCGACGGCGCCGGCGGGTGCGCGTCGCGAGGAGAAAGGCTGACCATGAAGCACACCATCGCGCGGATGCCCGGGATCGTGGCCCTGGCGCTGGCCGTGGCGGCGGCGTCCGCGTCCGCGGCCGGCATCACCGTCGAACCCCTGCTGCGGCAGCGCGGCGTGACGGCCCTGGCCGTCTGCGACGGCGTGGTCGTCGCGGGCCTGGACGGCGGCGGCGCCGCGGTCTTCGCGCCCGGCACGCCCGATGTCGCGGCGTCCTGGCACGCCGGCCGGGACCTGTCGGGCAACTACGTCACCTCCCTTGCCTGGACCGGCCGCTACCTGTGGGTCGGCACCACGGGGGCGGGCCTGACGCGCGTGGCCGATCCCGGCGGCGTGCCGTCGTTCCGCCAGTACGCCGGCAACCTCGCCGGGCTGGACATCACCGCCGTGGGCGGCGCCGTGGTGGGCGACGCCGAGCGCGTGTGGTACGCGGTGGCCGGCGGCGGCGTCGGCGTGATCACCAACGGCATCGCCGGGGCCAGCTACACCGCCGAGCGCGACGGCCTGGTCAGCAACGACATCGACGCCATCGCCCTGTTCGGCGACGCGGTGTTCTTCGCGTCGGCCACGGGCGTCTCGCGCTTCGCGGGCAACGTCTTCACCACGGTCAACGCGGGCCTGGGCAACGTGCACATCAACGGCCTGGGCGTGGGCCCGGACGGCGTGCTCTACGCCGTGGGCCAGGGCGGCCTCTACGCCTGGAACCCGGCGGCGTCGCTTTGGGCGCTGCAGGGCACGCCGGGGTTCTGGCTCAACCAGGTCGCCTGGCTGGGCGACGAGCTCTGGACGCTGGGCCTGACCGGCGGCGGCACGGGCACGCTGGCGCGCTGGGACGACCCCGGGTTCACCACGCGCCCGACGCCCTACGCGGCGGCGGCGGCCCTGGCCGGCGGCGACGTGCTGTGGACGGGCGGCCGCGTGGCCGAGACCGGCATGGGCGGCACCTCGGGACGCGCCTGGTACGCGCGGATGGACGACGCGGCCGGCGCCTTCACCACCGCGCGCCTGGACGCCGGCCCGGTGGCCGGCGACATCGAGGGCGTCACCTTCGGCGCCGACGGCACCGCGTGGATCGGCTCGCGCACGGCCCAGGCCTTCGACGGCCTCAAGGACGGGCGCTGGACCAGCGTCTTCGAGCTGGCCACCGCCGAGAACGACACCAACGTGCTGATCAACCACAGCGGCAACATGCTGGCCTTGGCCACCGACAGCGACGGCATGATCTGGGTCACGCAGTACGGTTCGGGCGGCCTGCTCAGGCACGATCCGGTGCACCACCGCACCGACCATGTGCTGACCACCAACAGCGGTCTTTCGGGGCGCGGCGTGGTGCAGCTGGCGGCCCATCCGGCCGGCCCGCTGCTCGTGATGCACGACTGGCAGGATGCGGTGAAGGTCGAGGTGCTGGTCGATCCCGCCCGCTGGGACAACCCGGCCAACTGGGTCGCCCTGCCCACGGGCCCCGGCGGCCTGGGCGACGGCCCGGCGGTGTGGGACGCGTTCGTCGAGCGCAACGACGTCATCTGGTTCACCGCCGAGGGCACGGGCCTGGTGCGCTGGGACGTCAACGGCGACGCCCTCGGTCCGGACGACACCCTGACCTGGACCGACCCGAGCGACGACCGCTGGGACGCGCCGGTGACGGCGTTCCCGGGCCTGGACAACGATCCGACGCGCGCCTTCAGCGCGCTCGAGCGCGGCCCCGACGGCACCATCTGGTACGGCGGCGACGGCATGGTGCGCTTCCGCTACGACGCCGACTACCGCTACCTGACCGTCGAGGACTACCTGCTGGTCAAGACGAGCCCCGTGGCCGAGGGCCTGCTGGGCGGCGGCGTGTTCGACCTGGCGCTCGGCCGCAACGGCGACCTGTGGGTCGCCTGCCTCAACGGCCTGAACCGCGTGCGCATGGTGCAGGGCGAGCCCGTGGTCGACGCCTGGCTCGACCTGATGAACTACGTGGGCGGCGCCGACTACGCGACGCTGTATTCGCCCAACGTCATCGAGGCGCTGCCGGGGTTCCTCTACCGCAAGGTGGTGGCCGATCCCCACAGCGACCGCGTGCTCATCAGCAGCGACCGCGGCGCGGCGCTCGTCACGCCCGTCGGGTCGTCGTCGGCCGGCAGCGACCCGCTGGCATCGCTCTACCTGGCCATCAACCCCTGGAACCCGGACACCGACCGCGCCCTGTCCCTGGGCGGCATCGACGCGTCCGCTGCCGAGCCCGCCGACGTGACCATCTACAACCTCGAGGGCGCCGTGGTGTACCACGATCCCGAGGTTGCGGCGGGCGCGGGGTTCTGGCAAGGCGGCAACACCCTGGGCGCGCCGGTGGCCACCGGCCTGTACGTCGTCCAGGTGCGCTGGGCCGGGCAG
>DAOPJF010000132.1:0-6849 GCA_035399525.1 Candidatus Krumholzibacteriia bacterium
ATGTGCGAGCCCATGGACGACGACGCCATGAACGCCCTCATGGAGGAGATGGGCAACCTGCAGACCGAGATCGACGCGGCCGACGGCTGGGACCTCGACCGCCACCTCGAGATCGCCATGGACGCCCTGCGCTGCCCCCCGGGCGACCAGGACGTGGCCACCCTGTCGGGCGGCGAGAAGCGCCGCGTGGCCCTGTGCCGGCTGCTGCTGGAGAAGCCCGACCTGCTGCTGCTGGACGAGCCCACCAACCACCTGGACGCCGAGTCGGTGGCCTGGCTCGAGCGGCACCTGCGCGAATACGAGGGCACGGTCGTGATCGTGACCCACGACCGCTACTTCCTGGACAACGTCACGGGCTGGATCCTCGAGCTGGACCAGGGCTACGGCATCCCCTGGGAGGGCAACTACTCGAGCTGGCTCGAGCAGAAGCAGGCCAAGCTGCTCGAGGAGCAGAAGAAGGACGAGCGCCGCCTCAAGACCATCGAGCGCGAGCTCGAGTGGGTGCGCGCCGCGCCGAAGGCCCGCCAGAAGAAGAACAAGGCGCGCATCTCGCAGTACGAGCAGCTGGTCAACCAGGAGCGCGAGCTGCGGGGCAAGGCTGCCCAGATCCGCATCCTGCCCGGCCCGCGCCTGGGCGACGTGGTCGTGAAGGCCGAGAACCTGAAGAAGGCCTACGGCGACAAGCTGCTGTTCGACAACCTGAACTTCAACCTGCCCAAGGGCGGCATCGTGGGCGTGGTCGGCCCCAACGGCGCGGGCAAGACCACCCTCATGCGCATGATCACCGGCCAGGAGCAGCCCGACTCGGGCAGCCTGCGGCTGGGCGACACGGTGCAGCTGGCCTACGTGGACCAGGGCCGCGACGACCTGGACGCCGACAAGTCGGTGTACGAGAACATCACCGGCGGCGCCGAGGAGCTGGACCTGGGCGGCGTCATGGTCAACGGCCGCGCCTACTGCTCGGGCTTCAACTTCAAGGGGTCCGACCAGCAGCGCAAGGTCGGCACCCTGTCGGGCGGCGAGCGCAACCGCGTGCACCTGGCGCGGCTGCTCAAGAGCGGCGCGAACCTGATCCTGCTGGACGAGCCCACCAACGACCTGGACGTCGACACCCTGCGCGCGCTGGAAGACGCGCTGCTGGACTTCGGCGGCTGCCTGGTGGTGGTCAGCCACGACCGCTGGTTCCTGGACCGCATCTGCACCCACACGCTGGCCTTCGAGGGCGACAGCGAGGTGCGCTGGTACGAGGGCAGCTTCTCGGAGTACGAGGCCGACCGCAAGGAGCGGCTGGGGATGGATGCGGATCAGCCGCACCGCATCAAGTACCGGAAACTGACTCGCGACTAGGCGGCGCGCCGCCTGGACGCACAGGAACGAAGACCCCGCTGGGCTTAGCGCAAGCGATGCACCCGGCGGGGTCTTCGTTCCTGTGCGACCAGGCGGGGCTCACCCGCGAGCGGATCACTCCAGGGGCAAGGTCCGGACTTGTGCCGGCTCGTCGAGGCACCCGACCGGGTAGATGCCGGCGCGCGCGTCGTAGTACGGCGTCCGCGCGTAGAACCACTGGCGGATGGCGTTCGGGTCGGCGGCGAACGCCGGGTCGGCGGCCTTGGCGGCGTCCAGCTCGGCGGCCCACTCCGGGTGCGCGGCCAGCAGGCCGGGGATCATCTTCTCGATGACGTAGCTCTCCACGTACTCGGTGCGCGTGAAGATCGGGTCGAAGAAGCCCCACTGCAGCAGGGCGTCCGGCGCATCGGGCTCGAGCAGGTGGGCCGCCGCGCGCGCCGCCGGCTGGTCCAGGCCCACGACCACCGTGCCCGCGGGCCAGGTGCGGGTCTCCACCAGGGGCTCGGCGGTGTACGTCACCGGGTGACGGCCCTCGTAGGGCTCGGCCTGCCACCGGGGCGAGACCAGGCGCCACGTGCGCACCTCGAGCGTGACGGGCTCGGCCAACCGGCGGTAGGCGATGCCGTGCCAGTCCAGGCGTGCGATCACGTCCTGCCACTCGGGCGGCACCAGGTAGGCCTCGGGCAGGCGCGTCGTCACCGTCGGGGCCAGGGTGTCGTTCCACTCGATGGTCATGGTGCGCGGCTCGTCGCTGAACACCATGTAGCGGCCGCCGGTGACGGCGCTGGTGGTCTCGCGGTAGGCCACGCCCAGGAACGTGATGGGCACCGTGGCGTCGGTCATGCGGAACCGCAGCGGGAACGGCTCGGCGCGGAACGCCGGCGCGGCGGTGCGGCGGTCGGCGTCGGCGACGGTCCGCTTCAGCTCGGCGGCGTGGGCCTCGACCCAGGCCAGCGTGCGCCCCTCCAGCGCGTAGGCGGCCTTCACCCGCGTCGGGTAGTCCTTCAGCATGTGGGTCTCGATCAGCAGGCCCGGCCGGTTGCGCACCGCGGCGTAGCCCTGGCTGAAGCGCGGCGTCGCGGCCCACGAACCCAGCCCGCTCAGCGGATCGTGCCACCTGTGGAACTGCACGTAGGGGATCATGGGCCAGCCGTCGGCGGCCAGCTGCGCCTGCATGGCCGTCTCGTAGGCCTTGACCAGGTCGGTCACGCCGGCGTCGAGGTTGCCCTGCGTCTCGAGGGCGTAGGTCAGGGCGTACTGGTAGTCGGCGCCGTCGGTCGAGTGGGCGTCGATGAAGAAGTCGGGGCTCCAGCGGTTCCACAGCGCCAGCCAGGCCCGCATCTCGGGGGTGTCGGCCTTCAGGTAGTCGCGGTTCAGGTTCAGGTTCGCCGCGTTGGTGCGCCACCCCATCTCGCGCGGACCGTTCTGGTTGATGCGCCCCCAGGGACCGAAGCGCTCGTGCCCGTCGGCGTTGAAGACGGGGATGAACAGCACGGTGACCCGGTCGAGCGCGCCGCCGAAGCGCTCGGCGAAGGCACCGCTCACCAGGTCGCGCAGCAGCTCCATGCCGGCGTCCTTGCCGCAGCTCTCCCCCGCGTGGATGCACGCCTGCAGCAGCACCACCGCGCGGTCGTCGCGGGCGCCGGGCTCGAAGCGGCCGTGGGCGTCCCACACCACCAGGGGCAGGTCCCGTCCCTGGCCGCTGGTGCCGAAGGTGGTGAAGCGCACCTGGTCGCTGGCCGCCGCGGCGGCCTCGCACCAGGCGATGGTCTCGGCGTAGCGGGGCGTGTCCAAGCCGGCGGACAGGGCCCAGGGGGTGGGGGGCAGCTCCGCTCCCGGGGCGGGCGGCGCTCCGACCAGCACGCTCGCGACGGCGACGGCGGCGACCTGACGCAACATCAAGCGCCGCAATCTTGTACCATTGAATAAATTGCAATACCAAACATTAACGATCCCCATGAATTGCATTCCGCCCGCTCGCCTTCTATCTTACCAAACTCGTGATTCCTTGCGCTTTCGTCCCGTTCCGGATGAACGGGAGCATGGCCGAAGCGATGCGATCGGCCAAGACATTCCTGAGCCCCGTGCGGACGGAGCCCGCACCGCGGGCCCTCCCCTTGCGTCAGGTGGCCGTTCGCCACGGACCCAGAAGACGCAAAGAGGACGGTACCATGTTTCCGAAAAACTTCGCGCTGCGGACGATCGCCGTCCTGGCGCTTGCCCTGTTGACGGTCCTGCCCCAGGCCGCCTCGGCCGCCGGCAAGCGGCTGTTCATGCTGCACCACTCCACGGGCCGCTACATCCTGGAATACGGCGGCGCCCGCGCCCGGCTGGACGCGGTGAACACCGTCCTGGGCACCGACCACCGCCTGTGGGACCACGACTACAACTACATCGGCCTGTCCGATGCCGACGGGTCGAAGCAGGGGTACGACTTCGGCGTGCCCGACGACAACACCGACCCCGAGGGCCTGCACACCCTGTGGACGACGGCCAACGCCGCGCGCGACTCGATCCTGTCGCGGTTCGACGTCATCGCCTTCAAGAGCTGCTACGAGCCTACGAACTTCATCTACACCGACGCCCAGCTCGAGCAGTACAAGACCTGGTACCTCGAAATCCGCGACGTGCTCGATCAGCACCCGGACAAGACGTTCCTGATCATGACGCCGCCGCCTCTCTTGCCCGAGCTGACCGACACCGTGAAGGCCGACCGGGCCCGGGCCTACGCCAAGTGGCTGGGCAGCGACGAATTCCTCGCAGGCCACCCGAACCTGCGGTTTTTTGATCTCTTCGACCTGCTGGCGACGCCCGACGACGGCTCGGCGACCCGCAACACGCTGCGGCCCGAGTACACGCGGGACTCGGGCGTGATCGACAACCATCCGAACGACCTGGCCTGCCAGACCATCGCGCCGCTGCTGGTGGACGCCCTGGTGGCGGCGGCCGAAGGCGGTGTGGCCGCAGCGCCCGACGCCCTGCCGGCGGTCCGCGTGCTGGGCAAC
The DNA here is from genome assembly GCA_035399525.1 of Candidatus Krumholzibacteriia bacterium. Classification (GTDB taxonomy): domain Bacteria; phylum Krumholzibacteriota; class Krumholzibacteriia; order LZORAL124-64-63; family LZORAL124-64-63; genus JACZKN01. Next base: position 4,353 of record DAOPJF010000132.1, read on the forward strand.
CGGCCCAACCCGTTCAACCCCTCGACTGCGATCCTGCTGGCGGTCGACGAGCCGACCGAGGTCCAGGTGCAGGTGTTCGACCTGCGCGGCCGCCTGGTGCGTACACTGGTCGATGCGCCCCTTGCCGCGGGCCCGCACGCCGTGCGCTGGGACGGCCGCACCGCCGACGGACAGGCCGCCGCCAGCGGCGTCTATCTCTACCGCGTGCACGCGGGCACGACGGCCCTGAGCGGCCGCATGACCCTCGCCAAATAGGACTTCCGCGCCCGGCCCCCTTTCGCCCGGGGGCCGGGCGCGGCCCGTCCGCACCTGCTAAAAAAAGATTGCCTGCTGCCGGAGGACCGCTGATCTTTGCCGGGTCAAGGCAAGTCCGACCGTGGTTCTGCCGGAGAAATATTTTCAAAGAACATGTTGACATGTTCGTCCGTTTCCGGAGAATTGCGGTGGGCACAGGTCGTGTCTGATCACGGCCCCGACCGAATCCGGCGGGTGGCAATCCTGTTTAGGGGCGCCGCCGCAGCTGGACGAGGGTAAATGCAGACTGGCACTGTTTGATCTGAATACGGCCGTCACCGACTCCCGGAAGACATGAAGGGGGCCGGTCGTCGGCAGGTTCTGTTCAGTAGTCAGCCTAGGCTGCATCGGGGCGCAGCCGGCACGGCACTGATCAGGGAGAGAGTTGCCACCACACGGGGTGGCCGAAAGATTGTCCCGGACAGCAATGGGGCTTGCCGGGGTGATTGCGAATGTTCCGCCAGGCGGAGCAGTCGATTTCCCGGGAGGCTCGCGACCCGGGAAAAACCCGAGTGGATTTCAAGGAGGTCCAACCAGATGAAGAAGATGTTCACCACGCTGATGGTCTTGGCGATCGCCCTTTCGGCGGCCACCGCCATGGCCGGCGACATGAACTGGTCGTTCTACGGCAAGGTTCACTCGTCGATCAACTACCTGGACAACGGCCAGAACAGCCAGCTTGGCCTGACCAGCAACACCTCGCGCTTCGGCTTCAAGGGTTCGGCCCCGATGAACGACGAGTTCACCTTCGTGTGGCAGTTCGAGCGCGGCATCAACATGGCCCAGAAGGGCACCGGCACCCTGTCGGCCCGCAACTCGTACGTCGGCTTCAAGAACGAGAAGTTCGGCGAAGTCCGCATGGGCATCCACGACACGCCGCACAAGACCCTCGGCCGCAAGACCACGTTCTTCTTCGACACCATCGGCGACAACCGCCAGATGACCTTCGGCACCGACACCCGCGAGCAGGACATCCTGGCTTGGGTGTCGCCCAACTGGAGCGGCTTCGGCCTGTTCCTGGCCTACCAGTTCGACCAGGACGGCAGCAAGCTGGCCAGCAACGCCGCCGAAAACGCCGACTTCTACGCCGAGACCGTGTTCTCGGGCATGGCCACCTACGCCAAGGACAACTACCTCCTGGGCGCCTCGTGGATCATGTTCGGCTCGGGCTACGAGGCCACCGGCGGCACCGATCGCGGTGACACGCCCATGGTCTTCCGCTTCGCCGGCAAGTACAACGCCGAGAAGTTCGGCATCGCCGCTTCGTACCTGAACGTCGGCATGCAGGCGTGGGACGGCGCGGCCTACCAGGACATGACCGCCTCCACGTTCGGCGGCGAGGTCATCTTCCACGCCAACGAGAAGTTCGACATCAAGGGTGCCTACTACATGGCTGACCCGAACACCGACGCCGACAACGACGACTACAGCCTGATCGCCCTCGGCATCGACCGCAACTTCAGCAAGAACCTGCAGATGTACCTGCAGTACGCCATGCTGAGCAACGGCGACGCCGCCAACGCCACGCTGGGTGGCGGCGCCAACGGCTTCGGCACCACCCTCGGTGGCTGGCAGAACGCCGACGGCATGTACGAGAACCCGATGGGCATCTCGTGGGGCCTGGCCTACAGCTGGTAGTCCCGACGACGTCGGATCCGTCCGACAGGAAAGGCCCCGGGCTTCGGCCCGGGGCCTTCCGTTTTGTCCCGCGCTTCGCCGGTCAGTCGCGGCGGATCACCACGTCGCCCGAGAAGGTGTTGATGCGCACCCTGGCTCCGCCCTCGCCCGCCGTGAACTCGAGGGTCTGCCCCGGCACGTAGCGGCTGGTCTTCTTCGCTTCGGGGCCGAAGGCGTTCTCGATGTCGCCGCTGAAGGTCTCCACCTCGAAGTCGGCGTTGACCTTGCCCTCGAACGCCAGGTCCAGGTCGCCGGAATGCAGGTCGATGGACACCTTGGCATTCTTGTCCAGGCCGCCCTTGACGCGGGCCTTGCCCGACACCGACTCGACCGACAGGCCCTCGATGGCGCCGCAGTGCACCTCGATGCGGCCGCTGACGGTCTGGGCCTCGATCTCCGCGCGCTCGGCCCGGACGGTGACCTCGCCGCTGATGCTCTGCACCGCGATCTCCGGGCAGCCCGACTCGACCTCGAGGGCGCCGCTGATGGTCTCGGCCTCCAGCTTGCGGCAGGCGCCCTTGACCGT
>DAOPJF010000133.1:0-6802 GCA_035399525.1 Candidatus Krumholzibacteriia bacterium
TCCGTAGTAGAGGGTGGGCCCCCTGACCGGGGCCCACCGCCGTATCCGCGGCCCGGACGCGAACAGAGGAGACCGTCATGCGCACCCCGAGAATGTCCATCGCCCTGGCCGCGCTGGCGGCGGCCGCCCTCCTGGCCGCGCCGACCGCGCAGGCCGCCGACAAGGATCCCGGCAAGGCCATCGTGATCGCCGACGGCCCGGACCGCAGCGTCTCGATCAGCATCGCCGACGGCGAGGTGACGGTGATCGAGACCGACGGTGACGCTTCGACCGTCAGCATCGTCGACCTCGACCAGGTGGGCGTGCTGGTGAAGGACGGCCTGGCGCAGGCGGCGCAGGTGCTGTCCGAGCTGCAGCTGGACATGCACGTGGGGGCGGACAACCGCCTGGAGTTCAGCGACGGCGACCGCACCTTCGAGGTGGACGTGGACGCCATCGCGTCCGAGGTGGCGCGGGCCCTGCAGCAGGGGCTCGGCAGCATGGACACCGCCGGCTGGACGTCGACCCATGATCACGACGCGGACACCGCCGACCTCGAGGCCGAGCTGGCGAAGCTCAAGCGCGAGCTGGCGAAGCTGCAGAAGGAGCTCGACGCCCGCGGCGACATCTGACCGCGCCCGCGCCCCGCAACGGCGAAGCCCCGGCCGCCTTGGCGACCGGGGCTTTTCGTTCCCCGGCGCGGCCGCTAGAGCCGGGCCGCGATCTCCCTGAGGATCTCGTCGTGCTCGGGGAAGCGGTCCAGCGCCTTCTTGCTGAACACCAGCGTCCCGTCGATGACCACCTCGAAGACCCCCCCGCTCGAGGGGATGAGCCCGGGCTCGAGGCCGTGGGCCTGCCTGATGGCGTCCGCCAGACCGGCGGCGCGCGGTTCGTAGTTTCAGACCTTGCAGAACTCGATCGTGATGTTCACGGCGTCTCCTTCGGTCGGGGGGGCGTCGTCGGGTCAGAACTGGATCAACGGCTTCGGCCAGGCCGCCAGCGTCTGCTCGAACCGCGCGGGCTCGAAGTCCTGGATGTGCACCACGGCGTCGTCGCCGCCGCCGAGGATCACGTCGTGGATGCGGTCCTGGATGCCGTTGCTGCGGTCCTCGAGCAGGTTCCGCGTGATGAACCACGACTCGAAGATGCGCCGGCCGATGACGCTGTGCAGCGTCAGGCCGTTGACGATGACGCGGTCGAAGGCCTGGATGTGGAAGTTGCCCTGCTTCAGGCCGAACAGGATGACGTCGCCGCCGCGCCGCGTGGACTGGATGGCGTTGTTCACGCTCGAGTTGAAGCCGGCCATCTCCATGGCCACGTCGCAGCCGATGCCGCCGAACGCGTCGCGCACCTGGGCCACCAGCTCCTTGTCGGCGCTCCAGCCGTGGGCGCCGCCCTTGGCGGGCTTCAGGGGGATGACGTCGTCGGCGCCCAGCTGCTTCGCCATGGCGATGTTCTTCGCGTTGGGCTCGATGCCGATCACCCTCGTGGCGCCCAGGGCGCGGGCGACCATGATCACGAACAGGCCGATGGTGCCGCAGCCGAACACCGCGACGGTGCGCCCGCGCAGGTCGGCGGTGGTGCAGGCGTGCACGGCGTTGCCGAAGGGCTCCTGCACCGCGGCCACCTTCATGCGGATCTTCCGCGGGTCGGTGGGCCACAGCACGTTCGCCGGCAGCTTGATGTACTCGGCGAAGCAGCCGTCGCGGCCGATGCCGATGATCACGTCCTGGCTGCAGATGTGCGTCTGGCCGATCTTGCACTGGTAGCAGGTGCCGCAGATGATGTGGCTCTCGGTCGAGACGATGTCCTTGGGCCTGAGCCCGTAGCGGGCCTGCACGGCCGAGCCCGTCTGCACGACCTCGCCCACCATCTCGTGGCCGATGATGCGGGTGGTCTTCTGCTCGCGCTTGAGCGAGTCGAAGATCATGCCCTTGAACGCGGTGCGGTTCCAGATGCCGCGGTCGCTGCCGCAGAAGCCGGCGTAGACGACCTTGACGATGACGTTGCCCGAGTCGGCGGGGTCGGCCGACTCGTCCAGCACGGGGGTGGCGGCGACCTGGCGCTGGAAGCCGCGGGTGGTCTCCCACGGCATCGACGACTTGTCGTAGACCAGGCAGGTCATGGTGTCGGCAGTCACGGCTACCTCCGCGGGGGACCGGGTCCGCGTGAAAAAGGGACCGGCCGGTCTGCCCGGCCGGTCCCTGCAGTGCGCACCGGGCGCTCGGTTCAGTTGATGGAGTCGCCGTCGAACGACCAGCTGCCCTCGTCCCACGATTCGCCGTAGGACCCGCCGCGCTCCTCCTCGGCCAGCAGATCGTCCAGGGAGACCATCTCCGGGGCCAGCAGGTCGTCGCGGCCGGGGGCGCCCCAGGGCTCGTCGGGGCCGGCGAGATCCAGCAGGAAACGCTCGAAGCGGTCCAGGCCGGCGTCGCTGCGGGCGGCCGACAGGGCGTTGTCGTCACGCAGCGGCGTCTCGTCGTCGTCCGCGTCGAGCTCGTCGCAGAGCTCGTCCAGGGCGGCGTCCTCGCGGCTTTGACAGTAACGCCGGACCAGCTCGTCCGCCAGATCGAAATAGGCGCGGCTGCCCGCCGAACGCCGGTCGTAGATGACCGCCGGCTTGCCGCGCAGCGCCATCTCGGCCAGCCTGGTGGCCCGGGGGATGTCCACGTCCAGCAGCAGGTCGCCGAAGTCGTCGGCCACCCGGGCGGCCACCTCGCGCCCGCAGCGCGTGCGCTCGTTGGCCATGGTCAGGAACAGGCCCTCGAGCATCAGCGGCTGGCCGGCCAGCCGCGCCGCCGCGGGGCCGGACGCGCCGGGCGCCTCGCTGCGGGCCCGGAACTCGTCGATGAAGTCGATCAGGCTGGCCAGCGACTCGCGGCACAGCTCCTCGGCCTGCACCGGCACCAGGTAGCTGTCCGACGCCAGCAGGGCCGCGCGCGTGGCGGGGCCGAGGCTGGGGGGACAGTCGATCAGGATCGTGTCGTAGAGGTTGCGTGCGCGGTCGATCTCGCGCACGAAGTCGCCGGCCTTCTGGTCGAGGTCGCGGTGCAGCCGCTCCTCGTCCGCCAGGCTCAGCACCTTGGGCGAGACGAACCACAGGCCGTCCAGGGGCGAGGGCTGGGCCAGGTCGGTCAGCGTGGCGCCCTGGGAGAAGATGTCGCCCAGGCTCACCGGCAGCTCGTCGGGCGTGCGGCCGAGGGTGCGGCACACGCCGCACTGGCTGTCGGTGCCGATGATCAGCACGGTGTGGCCGGACAGGGCCAGCGCGGCGCCGAGGTTCACCGCCGACGTGGTCTTGCCCACGCCGCCCTTGCGGCTGACCAGGCTGATGACGCGGCCGGTGACCGTGTCCCAGGGGGTGCGGTCGCGGTGGACCGCGAGGTCGAAGTCGTCGACGTCGGGGATGTGGGCATGGCCGGCCGGATGGCCGGATCGACGGATGTCGTCCATGGTGCGCTCCTTCGCTTGGGTCGGACGACCGCGCCGTCCTGGCGCGGGGGGCGAGTCCGCGTTCCGTGGTTCCGGGTCCCCCGGGCGGAACGTGCCATCAAGCTAGCGCAGGATCACCGTAACTTCAACAGGAAAGCGGCGCCCCGCCGATCGGGACGCCGCTTCCGGCCGAAGGCCTAGTCGCAGAGTTCCAGCAGCCTGTCCACCAGGATCTGCGCGCCGGCGAAGACCTCGCCGATGCCGCCGGCCAGCATGTACGCCGGCGTGGTGACGATGCGGCAGCGGGCATCGACCACCGCGCCCGTGGCCGGGCAGTCGACGTGCTCGGCGCCCATGGCGGCGATGGCCGCGGCCGTGTCCGGGTCGGTGCCGATGGTCAGCTTCGGCGCCAGCGTGCGGCCGAACACGCGGGCCAGGATCACCGGCGCGATGCACATGGCGCCGATGGGGCGGTCCTGCGCGAGGGCCGCCTCGAGGAACGCGGCCACGCCGGGCTCGACGCGGCAGTCGGCGCCGGCCACGGCGAAGGTGCAGAGGTTCTTGGCGGCGCCGAAGCCGCCGGGCAGCAGCACGGCGTCGACCGACGCGGGGTCGATCGTCGACAGGGCGGCGATGTCGCCTCGCACCAGCCGCGCGGCCTCGGCCAGCACGCGGCGGCTCTCGCCCGCGGCGGGCTTGCCCGCGGCGTGGTCGATCACGTGCATCTGCGCGATGTCCGGCGCGCAGGCCACGGCCTTCGCGCCGCGGCGGTCCAGGGCCAGCAGGGCGGCGCAGGCCTCGTGGATCTCCGAGCCGTCGTACACGCCGCAGCCGCTGAGGATGACGGCGACCTTCTTCATGGCGGACCTCCCGGTCGCAGGGGGTGGGATCGTGCGGGTTCGGGGCCAGCTTAGCGCCCCGGCCGGCACCCGCGCAACCCCGCCGGGAGGGGCCTCCCCGGAGGCTCAAAAAGTTTGTCTATGGCCGGCGGGGGCATAACTTTGGGGGGTCGCCGGGAGGGGGCGGCCGGGAACCGCCCCGCGGTCCCGACCAGGCAAGGGAGACAGCGAAGCATGACCGGCAAGATCGCCGTCGGCGGCATCACGAGGAAGGACGGGCTGGTGCTCGTGCGCATCCTCGGCGCGCCCGCCCACCGCGGCCTGGCGGGCCGGGCCCTCAGCGGGCTGGGCCTCAAGGGCATCAACATCAGCTGCGTGACGTCGTTCGTCGACAGCGACGGGCTGCTGAACATCTGCTTCGCCGTGGGCCGCGACGACCTCGACCAGACCCTGGGCATCCTGCAGGGCATCCGCGACGACATCCAGGCGCGCACCATCCAGTACACCAAGGGCTGCACCGCCATCTCGGTGTACGGGCCGCACTTCTCCGAGCGGCCGGCCATCGCCGGCACCATCTTCCAGACCACGGCCGAGGCGGGCGTCGAGGTGCTGCTGATCTCCACGTCGTTCTCGACGGTCAGCTTCGTCACCGGCGAGGACCAGGCCGAACTGGCCGTGGCCAAGCTGCACGAGAACTTCCTGGTGCCGTAGGCGCGACCGTTCCGCCCGGTCAATCCACCATCACGACCTTGCCCGCCGCCGCCGTGGCGCCGTCCTGGTACCGCAGGAAGTACACGCCCGAGGCCACCGGGCGGCCCCTGGCGTCGCGGCCGTCCCACGCGAGCTGCGGCGCACCCGCGCCGTCATTCGACAGCATGCGCACCGTGCGGCCGCGGACGTCGTAGATGAGCAGGCGCCCGCCGGGGCGCAGGGCTCCCGCCGGCACGATGGTGCAGCCCACGCCGGCGGCCGCCGGCGAGGGGAACACGCGCAGCGGCGCGGCGCCCCCGAGCAACTCGTCCTCCACCGCGCTGACCGCCACGATGCCGTGCGGGCCCGCGCCGGCCGGCGTGACGCCGTGGCAGACGCGGCAGTCGCTCAAGGTGCCCGCATGGCCCTGCAGGTCGACCATGACCTGGTTGTCGCGGCTCTCGCGGCTGGGGAAGATGGCGTGGGGGCTGTTGTGGCAGCCCGAGCACAGCACGCCGCCGTGGCCGCGGGCGTTGCGGTACAGCGTGCCGACCGGCTCGCCGTAGGTGGTGGTGTGGCAGGTGCGGCAGGCGGGCTCGTCCACCCAGGGCGTGCGGCCCTGCTCGATGCTCGAGGCCATCTGCCGCATGGTGCCGTGGCAGTCCTGGCAGATCATCCCGTGGTCGGTCGCCATGGTGCCGCGCAGGCAGCGGGTGTTGGGGCCGGGATGGCACTTCTGGCAGCCGTCCAGGCCGGGGATCTCCTGGTCGATGAAGGTGTGGTGGTCGTGCATGCGGAACGAGAACCAGCCGGCGGTGCCCGGCTGCGGACCCGTCAGCGGTGTCGAGCCGTGGCAGCGCGCGCAGAGGATGGGCTGCTGCGCCGGGTCGAAGCCGCCCTCGCGCGGGTGTCCGTCGACGATCGACGCCTCGCTGCCGTGGCAGCCGGTGGTCACGCAGCTCATCTCGATGGAGACCGGCGCCACCGGGTAGGCGCGGGTCAGCTCCGCACCCTGGGCGTCGCGCACCACGACCAAGGCCTGCTGGTAGGGGTCTTCCACCGTCGGCGCCGCGTCCGTGAACGGCGTCAGCGGAATGCCCTCGGCCACGAACAGGTCGCCGCGCAGGTCGAAGGTGTCGTCCAGCGTCTTGCCCGTCAGGCCCGTGTCCAGGGGCAGGTCGACGCCGAACAGCGCCGGGGCCCAGGTCCAGAAGTCGGTCTTGCCCGCCGACCAGGTGTTGCCCGGAAACGCGTAGTGCAGCGTCAGGCCGTCGGTGACCAGCGCCGGCAGGCGGGTGGCGTCGCCCTTGCGGATCACCTGGGCCTGCAGCGTGTTGTACGGCGGCAGCACCGACAGGACCGCGTGGTTGCGGTTCATGCAGTGCATGCCCAGGTCGTTGGTGACCAGCAGGACGTGCTCGTCGGCCTGGGCGGCGGCGATCGCCGGCCAGCCCACGAGCAGCGCGGCCGCGAGGAAAAGGTGGAGATGGCGGGCGAGGGGCGAGGGGCTGCGCGTCATGATGATGCCTCCGTCGTGGATGGGCGTCACGGAGCGGCCCGCGGGGGTACGGACCTGCATCATGTGTAGCAGATGAAAGCGAACAGATAAAGTCGCAATTCAGGCAAGTTGTTTATTTTTTTGTATTTATGACAAATTAATGAATCAGCGCCCGCCGCCAGTCCGTCACCAGGTGCAGGTACGACACCTCGGCCCGGTAGGCCGGGTCGCTGCCCGTCTGCAGCAGGCGCTTGCCGTCCGGGTGCAGGTCGTAGTACGGGCCCGACGATTCGGGCGAGGTGACGGTCACCGGCTGGCGGAACGATCCCACCCGGAAGGTCTGGCCGCTGCCATTGTCCCAGAT
>DAOPJF010000134.1:0-6796 GCA_035399525.1 Candidatus Krumholzibacteriia bacterium
ACCAGGGCAGCGACGTCGCCGATCTCGACCGCTACGAGGGCGAGCTCATGCTGCACGTCTTCTTCTGACCCGACCCGAGCCGGGAGGCGGACACGATGCGATCCCCGCGAGCGATTCCCGACCCGACCCGACGCGCTGCCCATCTGGCCGCCCTCGCCGCCTGCCTCATCGCGGCGGGGGCGGCCCTGGCCGGGCCGGCCACCTGGCAGGTGGTCGCGGGCGAGGGCACGAAGATCGTCTTCACGTCGAAGGCGCCGCTGGAGACCTTCCAGGGCCGCACCGGCCAGGTCGGCGGCTGGTGCCGCTTCGATCCCGACGACCTGGCCGCCGGCGTCGAGCTGGCCGTCGACGTGGACCTGGCCTCGTTCGACACGGGGCTGTCCAAGCGGAACCAGCACATGCGCGAGAACCACCTCGAGACCGGCCGCTTCCCCCGCGCCGAGCTGCGCGGCGGCACGCTGCGGGCGGCCGGCGGCGGCGCGCTGCCGGCGTCGCTGCCGCCCGGCGGCTCGGTGAAGGTCATGCTCGACGGCTCGCTCGACCTGCACGGCGTCACCCGGCCGCTGACGGCCGAGGTCACCCTCGTGCGCGGCGACGGCGACGCGCTGGCGGTGGAGGCTGCGTTCATCGTCCGCCTCGAGGACCACGCCATCGAGCGGCCGAAGTTCCTGGTCATGAAGCTGGCGGACGAGCAGGCCGTGACGGCGCACCTGGACCTGGAGCGTCAGCCATGAAGGCCCGGCGTCGCTTCGTCGCGACGGCCGCGCTGGCGGCGCTCGCCCTCGGCGGCTGCACCGACCGGGGCACCGACCCCGTGCCCGAGGGCGGCGGCGGACCGGAGGCCGTGTCGTTCGCGGCGGACATCCAGCCCGTGTTCAACGCCCACTGCGTCGGCTGCCACGGCGCCGGCGGCAACGGCGGGCTCGACCTGCGCGCAGGTCTCAGCTACGGCCACCTCGTGGGCGTCGTGTCGCCCAACTACGGCATCGCCCGCGTGACCGCGGGCGACGCCGATGCCTCGCTGCTCTACCGGAAACTGAGCGGAGCGGCCGGGGTGGGCAGCGTCATGCCCCCGACGGGGCAGCTGGACGCCGGCACCCTGGACCTGGTGGAGCGCTGGATCGCCGAGGGCGCCCGGGACAACTAGCCCCCTTGTCCCTGGGCCCCTCGCGGTCCGGCGCGATGACGCGGCGGGGCGGGCGCGGACCTCAGCCCGCCTGCCGCGCCGCCTCCACGAACCGGCGCACCCGCGCTGCATCCACCGGGTTGGCGATCTCGCCGTCCACCTTCACGCTGCTGCCCACGATGGCGCCGTCGGCCACCGACAGGAACGCGGCCACGTTGCGCTCGTCGGTGCCGCTGCCCAGCAGCACCGGCCGGTCGCCGGCCAGGCGCTTGGCCTCGCGCACCTTGTCCAGCGACGGGGCGTCGCCGGTCATGCGGCCCGAGACGATCAGCGCGTCGGCGCCGAAGAACCGCGTCCACTCGATGTGCGTGGCCAGGTCGATGCCCGGGAACCGCACCGAGTGCTTCTTGTCCACGTCCGCGAAGATCTTGATGTGCTCGGCGTGCAGGTCCTTGCGGCGGCGCATCAGCTCGACGTCGCTGCCCTCGTCGAACTTGCCCGTGTCCCACACCCCGGCGCCGGTGAACATGCACACGCGCATGAAGTCGGCGCCCGCCGCCAGCGCGACCGCCAGCAGCGCAAGGCCGCCGTTGTGCACCACGTTGATGCCCAGGGGCAGGTCCACCGCCTCGCGCACCGCGCGCGCGGCCACGGCGTGGGACGCCACGCTCTCGGGCGGCAGGTCGCTGCCGGCGCGGAAGGGGATGTCCCACATGTTCTCGACGATCAGCCCGTCGCAGCCGCCGTCCGCCAGCGCCCGCGCGTCGGCCAGGGCGTGCTCGATGATGGCATCCAGCCCGTAGCCCGTGTAGCCCGGCGCGCCGGGCATGGGCCACAGGTGCACCATGCCGATGACCGGCTTGTCGACGCGGAAGATCTCGCGCAGGTCCTTCAGCTGCAGCGCATCGAGGCGCTCTTTCCAGGGCGGGGTCATGGCGTGTCCTTCCGCAGGGATGCCGCATGGGGGCATCGGGTCGGGTGGCCGCGCAGCGCGGCCGGCAGCAGGGCAGGAATCGCGTCGGCAGGCGGCAGCGCGTCGGCCGCGCCCGTGCGCGTGGCGGTGGCCGCGCCCAGGGCGTTGGCCGCCGCCAGGGCCTGGTCCGCGGGCGCGCCCTGCACCAGCGCCCAGGCCAGGCCGGCGGTGAAGGCGTCGCCGCAACCGGTGGTGTCGACCACCGCGACGTTCGGCGCCACCACGGCCACGTCGCCGGCCGCCGACACCAGCCGGCCGCCGGCGGCGCCCAGCTTCACCGCGGCATGCAGCACGCCGCGCGACCTCAGGTCATGCAGCGCCGCCTCGGTGTCGTGGTCCGGGCGCAGCGCCGCCAGCTCGTCGCCGTTGGCCGAGATCAACCAGAGATCCGGCAGCAGGTCGTCGATGACCGCCCGCGCCCGCGCGATGGCCGGCAGCCCCAGGTCCAGCGCCACGGGCACGCCGCGCGCGCGGGCGCGCCGCACCGCCTCGAGCGCGGTGGCGCGCTGCGGATCCTCGAGTAACGCGTGGGACGACAGCAGCAGCAGCGCCGTGCCCGGCGCGGGTTCATCGGCGAGCTGATCAGGCGTGCAGGCGGGGTTGGCGCCGCGGAAGCTGAAGAAGGTGCGCTGGCCGGCGCCGTCCCCGGCCACGGCCACCGAGCAGAGGCCCGTCGCCAGCGCGGGGTCGCGCACCACCAGGGACAGGTCCACGCCGCTCGTCTCGGCGCAACGCAGCGCGACGGCCGCCGCCGGGTCGACACCGACCCGGCCCACCAGCCGCACGCGGGCGCCCAGCCGCGCCAGCATGGCCCCCATGTTGGCGCCGGCGCCCCCGCTGCCCCAGCGCAGGCCGCGGGCCGTGGCGTCGTCGCCCTCGGCGGGGTACGCGGCCAGGTCCCAGTGCAGGTCGGCATTGATGTCGCCGCAGACGACGATGCGCACGGCGCACCTCCCTGCCGCCCAGTCTAGCGCACGTTCAGCTGCCACGACACCCCGAACCGGTCGCTCACCCAGCAGAATCGCCGGCTGAACCCGTAGTTGTCCGGGGGCATCATCACGCCGCCGCCGTCGGACAGGGCGGCGAACAGGTCGTTCAGCTCGCCCTCGCCCGTGCACTCGACGAAGAACGAGAACGAGGGCGTGAAGGTGAACTCGTGGTGCGCCGGGCTGTCGATGGCCATCACCCGCTGGCCCGCCACGGTGAACGCCGCCAGGCGCACGGTGCCCTCGGCGCCCATCTCGCCCGGGCCGTAGCGCTCGATGCTGTCGATGGTCGCGCCCGGGAACAGGCCCGTGTAGAAGTCGATCGCCTGCTGGGCCTTGCCCTCGAACATCAGGAAGGGGGTCATGCTGTCGGCCATGGTTCGCCTTTCGGCTGCCGTGGTGTGTTGCGCGGCCAGGACGGTCGCCGTGGGCCCGACGCCCGACTCCTGGTACTCGACATCGCCTTCGCGGGCCACCAGGAAGTGCGGCACGCCGGCCGGCGCCACGTACACCGCGCCCTTGGGCACGGCCACCAGGCGGGCGTCGTCCCGCTCGGCGCCGAAGCCCACCCAGAGCGTGCCCTCGAGCACCGTCGAGTACCGCGTGTCCGGGTGGGTGTGCGGCGGAATGCTGCCGCCGGCATCGAGCTTCACCCGCACCGCGTAGAGCCCGGCCTGGTCCTCGGCGCCCACCAGCCACGAGGCCAGCAGCGCGGGGTTGGTCGCCGGGCCCGACCAGAGGCAGGTGTCCGGCAGAACGGGCACCGGGTCGCCCGGGGATCCGGCCGCGGCCCCCGCCGCGACCAGCATCCCCGCCACGATCATCCCGGCGCAGGCGCCGCGGGCCCTCAACTCTTGGCCGCGCACGCGGTGCGCTCGAACAGGAATTGGGTGCCCACCTTCTGGGTCTTCCCGTCGACTTCCAGCAGCGGGTAGGCCAGGAAGTTGATGGCGCCCGAGGCCGGCAGCGGGTCGGGCCTCAGGTCGCGGCCGTGGCTGAACTCGAAGCGGTTGGCCGGATGGTGGCCGAAGTAGTACATGCTCAGCGCCGTGAACTTGTCGGCCTCGCTGATGTCTACCGGGAACCACTTGCCCTCGGCGTAGAACTCGGCCCAGCAGTGGTAGCCGTCGGTGCCGCCGTCGTTGCGCTCGCTGGGGATGGCCGCGCCGATGGCGAACCGCGCCGGGATGCCCACCGACCGCGCCAGGCCGATGAAGTAGGCATGGTAGTCGGTGCAGTTGCCGTACAGCGAGTTGCAGGCGAACATGGCGTCGCCCTTGCCCCAGCCCTCGCCGAACTTCTTGTAGCGCATCTCGTCCATGACCAGGTCGTACAGGGCGCGCGCCTTCATCAGGTCGCCGTCGCGGCCGGCGACGGCCTTCTCGGCGGCGGCCTTCAGCGCGCCGTCGGCGGGCACCATGCGCTCGGGCTGCAGGTACTGCTGCGCCTCGGCCGGGTCGCCGGGATAGGCGCTCTTCTCGCGCCGCACCACGTCGTAGACCACCTCGATCGGCTTGCCGCTCTCGGCCGGCGACACCTCCAGGTACAGCAGCTTGTTGCCGTGGGCGGCATCGACCACAGTGCGCACGGGCACGGGCGCGTCGATCGACTTCACCGTCACGTCCTGGAACGCGTCGGACGAGGCCAGCGGCAGCCAGCAGCCGCCCTTGCCGGCGATCGTCGGCAACGTGGCCCGGTAGCGGAACGTGAACGCGTCGGTGCCGCCGAGCACGCCCTGCAGCGCGTTGTCGGTCGTCGCCGCCGGCACCCGCACCCACTGGTCCTCGACCTCCTGCCACAGGTAGTAGGGCCGGCCGTTCAGCTTGTGCACCGTGGTCTCGGTGACGGCCATGTCCCCAGGGTCGCCGTGCATGAAGAAGTCGATGTCGTAGAACTCGCCGTCGCTGCTGGCCATGTCCACGCAGGCGAAGTGGCTCTGCGGGCCGAGGGTGGCCAGGTACTCCACGTGCACGCGCACCAGCTCGAGGCTCAGCTCCCTGCCCTCGAACGTGACCTTGAAGGCGCCGTCGCGGGCGACGCTGTCGGCGATGTGCTTCTCGATGCCGGCCTTGATGTCGCCGGTGACCACCGGCGGGTTGTCGGCGGCGAAGGCGCTGCCGGCGGCCGCCAGGACGGCGGCGGCCAGCAGGCGAAGGGCGGGCGCGCGGCCCGCGGTGCGGTCGGGTTTCATCGCTTGCTCCTTGGTTCGGGCGGGGTCCGCGCTCAGTGCGCCGGGTGGTCCTTGGGCTTGTCCGTGGCCGCGGGCGCGGCGGCGGCCGCCGGCACCAGGACCTTGTCGATGGCGTGGATGACGCCGTTGTCCGCGGCGATGTCGCGCTGCACCACGTGGGCGTCATCGACCATGAACACGTCGCCGACCACGGCGATGCCCAGGTCGGTGCCGCTGACGTTGGTCGCCTTCATCGTGATCATGTCGGCGGACATCAGCTTGCCGGGCAGGACGTGGTCGCCCAGCAGGCCGGCCAGCTGCGCCCGGTTGGCGGGCTTCATCAGGTCCTCGAGCATGCCCTTGGGCAGCTTGGCGAAGGCCTCGTCGGTGGGCGCGAAGACGGTGAACGGCCCTTCGCCTCCCAGCTTGTCCGCCAGGCCGGCGGCGTTCACCGCGCTGACGAAGGTGTTCAGGTTGCCGGCCTTCTTCGCGGCCGCCAGCAGGTTGTTGGCCGAGGCCAGCTGGGCGGCCGCCTTGCCCGTGTCGGGCTTCTTGGGCTGCTCGATGGCCCGGGCCGACGGCGCGACGGCACCGGCGGCGACGGCCACGACGGCCGCGAGCACGAGGAACTTCTTCATCGTCTCCCCTCCGGGAATGGGACGAAAACCGCGCCAGGAGCGCGGATGGGTACGGAACAGGTGCCGATACGGTACTGAATCGGTGGCCGGGTCGCCACGGGTGCGGGCGGTCAGCCCCGCCCCGCCAGCGCGTCGTGCAGCGCGCGCAGCTTGCGCACGTCGTCCCAGGTGTCGCGCTTGTACTCGGGGTTGCGCAGCAGCGCCGCGGGGTGGTAGGTGGCCAGCACGGGGATGCCGGCGTAGAAGTGCACCGTCTGGCGCAGGCGGCCCAGGCCCGCCTCGGTGCCCAGCAGCGTCTGCGCGGCGATGCGCCCGAGGCAGCAGATCAGCCGCGGCTGCAGGATGGCCAGCTGCCGCCGCAGGTGCGGCTCGCAGGCCGTGACCTCCACCGGCAGCGGGTCGCGGTTCTGCGGCGGCCGGCACTTGAGGATGTTGCAGATGAACACGTCCTCGCGCGCGAAGCCGATCGCCCCGATGATCTTCGTCAGCAACTGCCCGCTCTTGCCCACGAAGGGCTCGCCCTGGGCGTCCTCGTCCGCGCCGGGGGCCTCGCCGATGAACACGACCTCGGCCGCGGGATCGCCCTCGCCGAACACCGTGTGGCGGCGGCCGCCCGCCAGCTCGCACTTCGTGCAGGGCAGCACCTCGGCCCTCAGGCGCGCCAGCGCGGCGGCGCGGTCGCCGTTCGCCTCGACCAGGTACGGATCGGGCTCGAGGCCGCGGGCCGCGTCGGGGCTGCGCTTGATCAGGTCGAGGGTCTGCGCCACGAACAGGTCGCACTGTTGGCGGAAGGCGGGGTCCATGTCGGGGATCGGCGGCAGCTCGCGGCGGCGCTTGGGCAGCGCCGCGGGCGCAGGTCCGTCGGCCGGCGCCGTCGGCGCGGCATCCGCGACCGCCGCCGGG
>DAOPJF010000135.1:0-6794 GCA_035399525.1 Candidatus Krumholzibacteriia bacterium
AGGTCGTCCACGCCCACCAGGGCCACCAGCTTGCCCTCGGCCCGGACCACGTTGCCGCGGGCGTCGACGGCCACCAGCGGGGCCTCGCCGCGGTTGTCGCCCTCCAGCTCGGGGGCCAGCTCGCCCCAGGCGTCCCAGCTGCCGAGATCCGACCAGCGGAACGCCGCGGGCAGCACCTCGAAGCCGGGCAGCTTCTCCATCACGGCGTAGTCGATGGATTCGGCCGGGCAGGCGCCGTAGCCGCCCTCCAACGCCGCGGCGAACCCGTCGGTTCCGAACGCCGCGACCGCCGGGGCCAGCAGGCGCACGACCTCGGGCACGTGCCGCACGGCGGCCTCGGCGAACCAGCGGGCATTCCAGACGAAGATACCGCCGTTCCAGAAATACCGCCCGCTGGCGACATAGCCGGCGGCGGTGTCCCGGTCGGGCTTCTCGACGAAGGCCAGGCCCCGGCGGAAGCCCTCGGCGTCGGCCTCGGCGGCGGTCTCGAGGTAGCCATAGCCGGTCTCGGGGCGGTCGGGGTCGATGCCCAGGGTCACGACCGTGGGCGCCGCGGCCGCGCGCGCGAAGGCGGCGCCGAGCTGGCGGCGGAAGGCGTCGGCATCGGGAATGAGATGGTCCGCCGGCAGGAGGGCGAACGGCGCACCCGGGTCGATGCGGCCGGCGATGCCGGCGCCGAGCACGGCGCAGGGCGCGGTGTTGCGCCCGACCGGCTCGGTGATGACGTGGGACGGGGGCAACTCGGGCAGGTCGGCGCACACCGCCGGGCCGAGGCTGCCGCTGGTGACCACGAGGATGCGCTCGGGGCCCACCAGCGGCGCGACGCGGTCGAAGGTCTCGCGCAGCAGGCTGCGGCCGCCGGACAGCGGCAGCAGCTGCTTCGGCCGGTCACCGCGGCTCAGGGGCCAGAAGCGCGTGCCCCGGCCCCCCGCCATGATGACGCAGATGCCCGGCGCCGTGGCGCGGGCGCGGTCCGCGGGCGTGGTCACGCGCGGATCCTCAGGCCCCGACGACCTGGACCTTGACCTCGACGCGGACCTCGTGGTGCAGCCGCAGCTCGACGGTGTGCTCGCCCACGTTCTTCAGGGGCTCGCCCATCACGATCATGTGGTGGTCGACCGCCAGCTTGTCCGAGTTCAGGGCGGCGGCGATGTCGCGCGCACCCACCGAACCGTACAGCTGGCCTTCCTCGTCGGCGCGGCCGCTGATGGTGCAGCTCAGGGCGCCGAGGCTCGCGGCCAGGGCCTGGGCGGCGACCTTGCGCTCCTGGTCCTTCTTGGCCTCGTTCTTCAGGTGCTGCTCGACCAGCTTGCGCTGACCCGCGGTCGCCGGCACGGCCAGCCCCTTGGGGATGAGGTAGTTCCGCGCGTAGCCGGCGGCCACGTTCACGGTCTTGCCCATCGGGCCGAGGTTCTCCACGTTCTGCATCAGGATGACGTCCATCTCAGACCACCTTCGAGTTTGATCCGCCCGTGGGCGGCGGGACCCGGTCGAGGCCCCGCAGATCGAGCCACTGGTCCGCCAGGCCCAGCAGCACGCCGCTCGCCAGGACCAGCGGCGTCAGGAACAGGCCCATCACCGTCCAGAAGACGATGCGGCCCATGAGTGACAGCAGGCGCGCGCTCACCCAGAACTGCAGCGACACGCCCTGCACCGACAGCAGCAACGCCGCGAACACCGCCGCGTTGCGCCCGACGGCCATGGTGGCCGGGTGACCCAGGATGACCAGCCCGAGGCCGGCGATCAGGATCCAGACCACGTAGAACGGCACCCGCCATTGCCCGAAGGCCGGGGGCCGCCAGCTCGGCAGGCGCCAGCCCGCGAGCCGCACCACCCCCCAGGCGGCCAGGAGCACCGTCAGGGCCATGCCCAGCAGGTGCCCGAGCACCAGGATCGGGTAGAAGTTCGACACGATCACGGTGAACGTGTCGAGCTCCTTGAGCACCAGGGCCTTGCGCTCGAGCGCCTCCTGGCGTCCGGGCGCGCCCTCGCTCGAGGGCGTGGCCTGGTCCAGCACCGTCGTGAACGACTGGCGCATCTCGTCCATCTGGGCGTCGAGGTCGGTGTGGAACACGTCCGGCGCCATGGTCACGAGCAGAAGCCCGGCCACCACCGCCAGCGCCGCGTCCAACCGCCAGCGCGCCCCCAGGGCGAGTCCCGCCGCCAGCCCCGCCAGCACCGCGCCTGCCGTGGGCAGGCCGGCCGCCAGGGGACCGAGGACGAGGGCGCCGCCCGCGGCGGCCAGCGCCGCCGCCACCGCCAGCCCGTGGGGCCGGGACATGATCAGGGCCGAAGCCCAGACCACGGCCAGCATCGACGGGCCGAACACCATCGCCAGGACCGCGGCGGCGGCCAGCAGGCCGTCGCCGGCGATCCCGGCCGTGATGGCCCGGAACCCGGCTGTCGCCGCGGCGGTCACCGCGAGGGCGAACAGCGGCGGCAGGAATCCCGGCCACGTGCGCATCACGACCGACTACCGGACTACCGGTAGTATTCCTTCACGAACGGCAGGATCGCCAGGTGGCGCGCGCGCTTGATCGCGATGGCCAGCGGACGCTGGAACTTCGGGCTGGTGCCCGTGTTGCGCCGCGGGGCGATCTTGCCGCGCTCGGTGACGAAGCGCCGCAGGAGCTCCTCGTCCTTGTAGTCGATGGCGACGATGCCGGTCTTGGTGAAGAAGCAGGCCTTCTGTTTGCCGTGCCGCCGCTTCTTCTTCTTCTTCTTGATCCGAAGGTTCTTGCGGGCCATCGGATCCTCCCTTCATGGCTCTGGGGCCGCGCGGGGCGCGGCCGGATCAGCGACGTGCGCGGGCGCTACTCGGCGCCGGCGTGCTCCTCGGACTGGGCGGCGCGGCGCTTGGCCATGGCCGCGCGGTTGCGCTCCTCCCACTCCTCGTCGCGCACGATCTGGTGGCGCAGGATCTGGTCGTCCAGGCGCAGGAACTTGTCGAGCTCGTTGCACACCGTGCCGGGCGCGCGGAACTTCAGGAACATGTAGTTGCCCCTGGTCTCGTGCTCGATCTCGTAGGCCAGGCGACGGACGCCCCAGTGGTTCTCCTGGGTGACCTCACCGCCATGCGCCGCGATGATGGCCTTGCAGCGCTCGACGCGCGCAGCCATCTCGCCCTCGGGCTGATCGGCCCGCAGGATGAAAATCACTTCATACTTGGTCACTGTTGACACCTCCCTCCGGACAGAACGGCCCGGGTCCCTATTCGACGGCGGCGTTCGGCTCGCGAGCGCCCCCGGCGTCAGCCCGGGCAGGGATGGTATGCCACCAGCACAGCTGGTTATGGCGTTGTCGCGGCACGGGGCCGCGCCGCCGCGAACGGCGGACGGGGAATATACCCGCCGGCCCGGTCCCGCGCAAGGCGGAATCGGCTAGCCGGCCGCCGGCGGCGGCGCCGCGCGGCGGTTGTAGCGCGAGCCGGCCAGCGTCGCGCCCGCCTCTATCCAGCACAGCACGGCGTCGGCGGCATGGCCCACCACTTCGGCCAGGCCGGCGGCCTCGTCGGCACCGAAGTCGGCCAGCACGTAGTCGGCCCAGTCGGCCGGCGGCACCGCGCCCTCGACCGGGCCAACTCCCAACCTCAAGCGGGGAAACACGTTGCCTCCGAGGTGCGCGATCAGCGACGCCAGGCCGTTCTGCCCGCCGCTGCTGCCCTGTTCGCGCAGGCGCACCGCGCCCAGGGGCAAGGCCAGGTCGTCGCAGACCACAAGCGGGCGCAGGGCGGCGTCGGCGGCGGGCGGCCCGGGCCGGTCCCCAGCCCCGTCGTCCCCGGCCGGCGCGGGCGCCGGCGGCGGCGCCCCGGTGACCTCCACCCCCATGGCCCCGGCCCAGGCCAGGACCCCCTCGCCCGACAGGTTCATGTAGGTCAGCGGCTTGAGCAGCACCAGGCCGTCCGCGTCGGGCCCGGCGGCCGTCCAACGGTCGCCGTGGCGGTCGAACGCAAGGCCCCGGCGCCGTGCCAGTTCGTCCAGCACGCGCCAGCCGATGTTGTGGCGGTTGCCCGCGTAGCGCGGACCCGGGTTGCCTAGGCCCACCACCAGCCGCAGGGTGTCGTCCATGGCGTCCTCTCCTGGCGGAAAAGCGACAGCCGGCCCCCAGAGGCGGCCGGCTGTCCCGGGTCCCGTTCGGCGCGGGGCCGATCAGTCCTCGCTCGGCGCGGCCGCGGCTTCGCCCTCGCCCTCGGCAGGCGCCTCTTCCGCGAAGGCCGAGGCGGCCTTGATGTTCAGCACCAGCAGGTCGGCGTCGTCGACGATCTCGCCCACGGGCGGGGTCACGTCGCGCACGAAGACCTTGTCGCCCAGGTTCAGGTTCGAGATGTCGATCTCGATGAACTCGGGCAGCTCGCGCGGCAGGCAGCTGAGCTCGATGTTGGCGTGGGACAGCGCGACGGAGCCCTCGCCGCTCTTGACGGCGGCGTTGCTGCCCACCACGTGCACGGGCACCGCCACGGTGACCGGCACGCCCCGGGGGATCTCCATCAGGTCCACGTGCAGGATCCGGTCGCTCACCGGGTGCTTCTGGATCTCGCGCAGCAGCGCGATGTGCTCGTCCCCGACGCCCTTCTGCTCGAGCACGAAGATCGCCGAGCGGCCGGCCAGCTTGGTCAGGGCCACGCCGAAGGCGTGGGCCTCGAGCTCGATGTTGACCGACTCGCGGCCCTTGCCGTACAGGACGGCGGGCACGCGGCCGGCGGCGCGGGTGCGGCGGTTGGCGTTCTTGCCGGTGGTGGTCCGGCCATGGACGGTCAGGTTGACGAGACTCATCGGTCTCTCCTTCGGGTCAGGCGCCCCGGGGGGCTTTCAAAGGGCTCGCCGCGCGGGGCGGCAAGGAACCTTGCGGCTCGACGGCCTGCATGGGAAGGCGCGCGCCGCCGCTGCCAGGGAGAGCTACTCCGGGCGCCGCGCGGAATCCCGCAAAAAATCAAGGGGCAAAAGAAAGCACCGGGAAGGGGCCGTGTCAAGGGGCCCGCCCCTCCCCTACAGGAACAGGGCGCTGACCGTCTTCTCCAGGTGGATGCGCTCGATGGCGTCCGCCAGCAGCGGCGCCATGTCCAGCACCTTGACCTTCGGGCACTCGTCCTGCCGCGTGAACGGGATGGTGTTGGACACCACCACCTCCTTGACCGGGCAGTTGTTGATGCGCTCGAGGGCCTGGCCCGAGAACAGCGGGTGCGTGCAGCAGGCGGTGACCGAGCGCGCCCCCTGCTCCTGGATGATGACCCGCGCGGCGTCGGTCATGGTGCCGGCGGTGTCGATCATGTCGTCGAAGATGATGACGTCCTTGCCCTCGACCTCGCCGATGAAGTTCATGACCACCGCCTCGTTGGGCCGCGGCCGCCGCTTGTCGATGATGGCCAGGCTGGCGGACAGGCGCTTGGCGAAGGCCCGCGCCATCTTGATCGAGCCCACGTCCGGCGCCACCACCGCGAGGTTGTCCCGCGGGTGGTCGGCGAAGTGCGACAGCAGCACCGGCGCCGAGTACAGGTGGTCCAGCGGGATGTCGAAGAAGCCCTGGATCTGCGGCGCGTGCAGGTCGATGGTCAGGATGCGCTGCGCGCCGGCGGTGGTCAGCAGGTTGGCCATGAGCTTGGCGCCGATGGGCACGCGGGGCTGGTCCTTGCGGTCCTGGCGCGCGTAGCCGAAGTACGGGATCACCGCGGTCACGCGGCGGCACGAGGCGCGCCGCACCGCGTCCAGCAGCAGCAGCAGCTCCATCATGTTGTCCGCCGGCGGCATGGTCGGCTGCACGATGAAGACGTCGGTGCCGCGGATGTTCTCGCGGATCTTCACCTGGATCTCGCCGTCGGAGAAGCGCGACACCTCGACGTCCAGCAGGTTGACGTTCAGGTGGTCGGCGATGCGCCGGCCCATCTCGGGGTGGGCGTTGCCGGTCAGGACCACGAGCTCGTTGTACATCTAGTTCTCCTCGGGGGGGATCCGGGGTTCGACGGAAACGTTCGCGGTTGCGCTCGGCAATGCGGAGCCGGCGGGCGCCGACCCCCCGGGGCGGGGCAATCTGGTTGGGGCGGCAGGACTCGAACCTGCGAATGCATGGACCAAAACCATGTGTCTTAGCCGCTTGACGACGCCCCAATCGACTCCGGGCGACGCTGGATCAGTAGTGACCTTCCATGACCGAATGGTCATCGTCGTCGTAGGAGCCGTAGCGCGACGGGGGCGGGATCTCCCCGCGCTCGACCCGTTGCATTTCGTGGCGGTAGGCCGCAATGACCTTGTTCTCCATCCACTCGCGCGTGGACATGTTGATCGGGTGCGCGATGTCCTGGAACGTCCCGTCCTTGCGCTTGCGGCTGGGCATCGCGATGAAGAGCCCGGAGGCGCCCTCGATGATCTTCAGGCCGCGGATGACGAACGCATTGTCCAGGGTGATGCTCGCGAACCCCTTCAGCTTGTTGTCGTCGCGCAAGGTAATGCGGATCTCGGAAATATCCAAGGCAGTCCCCCTCGATGGTGTGCCGCCGCTCGGCCCAGGCACGCCGGCGGGGTTCATGCCTGCATGAACTCCACACCCCCCGCATGCGGCCTCGCGATCGTGACCCAGAGCCCCGCCTGCTCGAACTCGTCCCGGATCGCCTCGAGGTCCCTGCCGTCGGGGAACACCCCGACCACCGCCGAGCCACTGCCCGAGAGCATGGCGACCGGCGCCAGCCCCCTCAGACGCAACACCAGCCGCTGCAAGGCGGGCTGATCCGGCAGGACGACCTCTTCGAGCCGATTGTATCCAGGCCAGGTCTTTTGCGGGAACCGGGCCAGAATCGGCTTCAA
>DAOPJF010000136.1:0-6780 GCA_035399525.1 Candidatus Krumholzibacteriia bacterium
TGCCCGACTGGGCGCCCACGCCGCCGGACATCATCGCAGCCTTCGACGGCTACACCGACCAGCCGATCGACACCGTCCGCGTGGGCGTCCCCTGGACGTTCACCTCGCGGGCGGTGACCTGGATGAACGGCGTGCCCGGTTCGGCGATCGTCCGCTACTATGTCGACGATGTCGTCGTGGATGAGGGGTATGTGGGATTCGACCATCCTTTGGATCCCGGCTGCGTCTTCCGGAGTATCACCCAACCGGCGTTCACCGAGCCCGGAACGCATCAGCTCAAGGTGGTGTGGGACGTCGGGAACCTCTTTGCCGAAACCGATGAAACGAACAACGAGATCGTCAAGACGCTGATCGTCGTCCCGTAGGCGATTCGCGACAGGGGCTGTCTGCCTGGGAAATGGGAGGTGCCGCGTGGGAATCAAGGGACGGTCCTTGGCCGGGCTTGTGGCCGCGGTGGGCGTGATGTACCTGATCGGTGGCGCTGCTGCCGCTCCGGTCTGCGTGGACTACGGCGTGGACCAGGAATACAGCGCTGCCGGCGAACTGATGGAAGGACCGGAGTTCGAGTATCCGTACTTCTTCGCCGTCGATGCCCACGGTCGGTACATGACGGTGGAGCGGGCCGGGGATTTCGTCACCTGTTCCGTCAGCTTCTATGACCTCGCATCGGCCACGCCCCTCGAACCCCTTGGATCGGTCGGATGCGGCAATATGGGGACGACCATCGGTGACTGCGACGGTTCCTTGGCGTCGTACAGGTCGGCGACGCTGGCGTGCGCCCATTGTGTCCCCGAGTATCGGAACATGGTGGTCGACCTGTCGTCGCCGGAGTTGCCGACGGGCCGCCTGGGACACTTCGGCATGACCTGGATCCGCGGACGGCTTGCCTTCGTCTACAACAGCGGCGGCCTGTATGTCTACGACCTTGCCGATGTCGTCAACCCCGAGCTGCGCAGCTCGATCGACGTGCCGGCCGGTGTCGCCGACGTGGTCGCGGTCAACGGGGTGGTGGTCATCGTCGGGAGCGACAACCTGCTGCAGGTGTTCGCCATGGACGATCCCGGGGCGCCGGCGTCCATCGGTTCCCTCGCGGCGCCATCGTCGCTCTTGCGGGTGGCCGCTGGTCCCGACTACCTCGTGCTGTGCTGCGGCGAGGAGGGACTCCGGACCGTGGACATGCGGATTCCAGCGTCGCCCGTGATGGACGACACGCCCGTCATCCTGCCCGGGCCGGCCAACAATGGAGAGATCTCGCACCCGATGGGGTATTTCCTGTGCACGGGCTACGGCGTCGTGGCGGTGGATCTCGGCACGACGCCGCCGACGGTTCGCCCGGGGCGCGTCGTATCTCGCGGTTGGGAACTGGAGCTCGGAAACGGGGGGCTGTATCTCGCCGGCTCGAGAAACCGAAGCTACACCGGGCCGTTGTCGATCATCCCCGTGGAGTGCAACGATTCGATGGTGACCCGAAAGATCCGGTTCGGGGACCTCCGGGCGATGTACCGGTAGTGCGGGGCCGCACCGCGAAGACTTCAGGGAACGTGGGTGATCGCGGGCCTGGGCGAGGCCATGACGATTGCCAGCAAGTCGGGCAACGCCGGCAGGCGGCATGCGGGTCGTCGTGCGCGAGGTCGCAGAGCCCGAGCGCCGAGGCGCGCGCGATGGCAACGTGGGTGGACCATGAAAATCTGGCTGGTGGCTGCGGTCCTCGTCCTGGGCGCTGCGGGGGTCATCCTGGCTGGCAAACTTCTTCGAGTTGCCGGCGCGGTTCGGACCCGACCGGAGCCGGCTCGTGGCCGGTGACGACGGGCGGCTGAAGTCGTGACCGAGCGCACGCTGGACGGCGGCGCCATCGTCGTCACGGCCGTGGTGGGCACGGACCAGCACGAGGTCACGCTGGCGGACCCGGCGCACGGCGCACCCGCGGCCTTGAAGCTACGGGTGCAGCGGTACCAGGCCGTCATGGCGGGTTGCCGGCGGATGTAGGCCTCGTCGCCTGCGGGGACCCTTGGGAGGATCATGTCCAGCGAGTTCAGCATCGTGGCGCGGCGGCTGGGGCTGTGGTCGTCGGTGGCGGCCGGCGTCCTGCTGATCGCCTGGGCGCCCTCGGCCGCCAAGCCGCTGAGCCTGGCGGCTGTCGTCTTCATGGGGCTGTTCTCCGGGCTGACCTGCGTCGTGCACTTCTCGATCCTCACCCTGAGCCGGCGGCCCGAGTTCGCCGGCGAACCGTGGATGCCCCTGGTCATGTCCTTCCGCTGGCCGTCCGTGGTCTACGCCCTCGACATCCTCGCCTGGGACGTGTTCTTCGCGCTCGCCATGCTGTTCGCCGCCCCGGTCTTCGGCGGGTCGCGGCTCGCCCGGGGCGTCCGCTGGACCATGACCGCGAGCGGCGTGCTGGCCCTTGGCGGTTTGCTGGGCGTCGTCCAGGGCGACATGCAGCAGCGCAACCTGGGCATCGTCGGGTACGTTGTCGTCTTCTTCGCTGTCACCGTACTTTTAGCCGTGCTGTTCTTCCGGTCCGAGCCGCGGGCGGCCGGCGCCGGCGAAGCGGGCCGCAGCGCGCCCTGACGACCGCATGCCGGGGGAGGCTTCGATGCGCCGACTCATCGTCTCGACCTTCCTGTCGCTGGACGGCGTGCTGCAAGCGCCGGGCGGGCCCGCAGAGGATCCCACCGGCGGCTTCGCCCACGGCGGCTGGATGTTCCCCTACGCGGACGAGACGATGGACATCGGCGAGGCCGGCTTCGACGGCAGGGACCGCGAGCTGTTGCTGGGGCGCCGGACCTACCAGATCTTCGCGGCGTACTGGCCCTACCAGCCCGCCGACAACCCGGTCGCGGCGATCTTCAACGCCACCCGCAAGCACGTCGCCTCGCGCACCCTCACGTCGCTGGGCTGGGCGAACGCGACCCTGCTCGAGGGCGAGGTCGCCGCCGCGGTCCGCGCGCTGAAGGCCAGCCCGGGCCCGGACCTGCAGGTGATCGGCAGCGGCGGCCTGGTCGCCACGCTGCAGGCGGCCGCGCTGGTGGACGAGTACAACCTGTGGATCTTCCCGGTGGTCCTGGGCGCGGGCAAGCGCCTGTTCACCGGGTCGGCGCGGGCCGAGGGCCTGCGCCTGGTGCGCTCGAAGGTCTCGGGCAGCGGCGTGGTGATGGCGACCTACGTTCCGGACGGCGCAGTGCGGTCGGGCACGTTCGAGACCGTCGCGCCGAGCGACGACGAGTTGGCGCGCCGCCGGATGATGGCGGAGGGACAGTGGTGAGCGAAGTGGGGCGCAGCGTGGGGACAGGATGCCGCTGAAGGGAGCGCTCCGGGGATCCGGGGCGTGGGCGATGGGACGGGATTCCGTGCGGAGGGCATGATGAAGTTCAATATGGCAATGGTATGCGTGCTCGGCGGGCTGTTGGCCTTGGGGAGCCTCGCCCGGGCCGAGGTCGTCGGCATCGTGCGGGCCAGCCAGGTCGAGCTGGGATCCATCGAGAACGGCGAGATCGTCGGGCTGGTGACCGACGCCCAGGGCGACGCCGCGTGGGGCGACGGCGTCTACAAGGCCGAAGTCGTGACGGCGACGGCATCATGCCGGGCCACGCAGACCTCGCTGGCAGCGGCCGAGGGCGATTCGGCCGTCGTCACGGGCTCCATGACCATCGACTGCGACCAGTCGGCGGCGGGCGTCCACACGTTCATCCATGCCTGGTCGTCCGTGATCGCGGCCATGGATGTCGCCGCGGGCATCGAGCTGAGGTTCACGGGCGCGATGTCGGAGGGCGCGCACGTGTCCTACGGCTTCCGGAACGCCTCGAGCGGTGCGTGGACCTTTGGAAACCTGCCGTCGGTCGAAGGCCCCTTCACGTACGCCGTCGTGCTGCCCGAGGCCGGGATCTACGAGCTGTCCGTGTTCCTGGACCAGCTGACGAACCTGGGTGCCGTCGAGGCGAGGTCCATGAGGATGGACTTCCGCCTCGTCGCCGCGCCGGCGAGTGGCGTCGACGTGCAGCCGGCGAGCTGGAGCGAGGTGCAGGCGCAGTGGAGGTAACGTCCGCGGCCGGGCCGTTGCGGGTGCGAGCGGGCGGTCCACGACCACCGACCGGCGTCCGTCGTCTCTTGCCGGAATCGGGGTGAATGTTGAAGCGCTTCCTGGAACGCTTCCGGCGCAAGGCTGCCCGCGGACCAATCGTCCACCGGGTCCGATGCCCGGAGTGCGGGCGCGAGTATCCCTGGGAGGCTGCCCATCCCCATTGCCCGACCGGGTGTCACCTCGAGCGGCATGATGCGCAGTTGGGGAGCATGTTCTCGGTCCCGGTGGCCCCCGGTCAGCCGCGTTGGTGGTGCCTGACGGCGTTCTCGCGCTACGGGGCGCAGGACCGGGAGGTGCTCGTCGTCGGCGACCGGTCGGGCCCGCGGGCTGCGTCGTTCCCGACAGTCCTGGCGCTGGCGGGGCGCCTGGACGAGATCGAACAGCGGATCACGGGTCATGTTCGCGGCGACCGTGCAACGTTTCCGTACGGACCGGACCTGGACGACATCCACGCCTTCCTGCTGTACTTCCATGATGTGGACGATTCCTCGCACTACCGGGCCCACTTGTTCTACACCCTTCCCGCAGGGGCGCCCTTCCGGCCGTTCACGCATGGCCTGGGCAACGGAGAGTGGGAACTGGCGCTCGAGATGCGGGGTATCGACGTGGTTGCGGTTTTTCCCGAAGGTGCGCGCTGAATCGACGAGGTCGCGCTGCCGGAATGCGGGGTTGGCATGAAGCGGTTCCTGTTGGCGGCAGCATTGGCCTCGGCAGGATCCCTACTTCGTCCCGCACGACGTCAGCATCGGCGCGCCGGCGGGTGTCGTCGTCCACTACCTCGGCACATGGTTCGAATAGAGAGGAAAGGCCGATGACGACACGCAAGCCCATGCACGCGATGCAGGCCGGGGGCGTCATGGTGACGGCGGACGCGTGCCACGTGCGGACGGTGCACCTGGCGGTGGCGCTGCAGCCGCTGCCCTGATGGCGGGGGCGCGGTCCTCGTGGTAAGGTGGCCGGCGGGGACGTTCCCGTCGGCCGTTTTGAAATCGCGAGGTCGCTTCCATGCGCCGGATCCTCGACGCCATCCGCAAGGGCCTGATCGCCCGCCACCGGGTCTCCAACGACCTGCTGGACGCGGTCGGCGAACTGGCGGTGCGGTGATGCTGCAGGTGGCGCTGCTGCGCGGCATCAACGTCGGCGGCCGCAACAAGCTGCCCATGGCCGACCTGGTGGCCCTGTTCCGGTCGCTGGGGTGCGACCCGGTGCGCCACTACATCCAGAGCGGCAACATCGTGTTCGGGGCGCCGAAGCCTTGGGGCCGGGCCGAGGTCGCGGCGCTGCGCGCGGCGATCGCGGCCGCGCACGGCTTCTCGCCGCCGGTGCTGGTGATCAAGGATGCCGCGATCCGGCAGGCCCTGGCGCGGAACCCCTTCCCGGCCGCCGAGGGCAATCGCCTCTCCTATTTTTTCCTGGAAACGGCGCCGACCGCCCCGGACCGGAAGCGGCTCGACGCCTTGAAGGCCAGCACCGAGGCCTGGGCGCTCGTCGGCCAGGTGTTCTACCTGCACGCGCCGGACGGCTTCGCCGACTCGAAGCTGGGCGCGGGCGCCGAGGCGGCGCTGGGCGTGACGGCGACCGCCCGCAACGGCAACACCGTGGCCAGGCTGGTGCAGATGCTCGATGACCTGACGTCATGAAACAAGAGGCGCGGCCCTGCGTCTCGTGACCGATACGGGGGAGATCCATGATCCACGACCTGGCCAAGATCCCGGACAACCGCCGGATCGACACCGAGCGCGTGGTCCCGTTCACCGTGGACGAGGTGTTCGGGGCGTTCGCCGATCCTGACCTGCTGGCGCGCTGGTGGGGGCCCAAGGGGTTCACCAACACCTTCGCCGTGTGCGAATTCCGCGAAGGCGGCGCCTGGACCTTCACCATGCACGGGCCCGACGGGCGCGACTACGCCAACGAGAGCCG
Organism: Candidatus Krumholzibacteriia bacterium; assembly: GCA_035399525.1. Taxonomy (GTDB): domain Bacteria; phylum Krumholzibacteriota; class Krumholzibacteriia; order LZORAL124-64-63; family LZORAL124-64-63; genus JACZKN01. Next base: position 5,999 of record DAOPJF010000136.1, read on the forward strand.
GTTCGCCCGCATCCGCAAGCCGTCGCAGGTGGTGATCGACCACGTGTGCCCGCCGCTGTTCCAGGCGCACTTCGACTTCTCGCCGACCGCGGGGGGATGCCGCATCGCCTGGAGCATGGTCTTCGAGGACGAGACCACCTGCGCGGCCGTGCGGAAGGTCGCCGGCGACGCCAACGAGCAGAACCTGGACCGTTTGGAGGCCGTCCTGGGAGGACGGCCGGTGAACGATCCGTAGGACGGCGCCGCGCCGGCAGCCGACCCCCTGAACCCCAGGAGCGACCGATGCCCCCGTTCTTTTCCCATGCCCTGCGCGCCACCTGGCTCGTGCTCGTCGCCTACTGGACGTGCTCGGCCCGCTTCGCCAAGGGCGCGGCGGTGAAGGAGCCCTGGCCCGTACGCCTGGCGGTCTACTGGCTGCCCCTGGTGGCGGCGGTGCTGCTGCTGGGGCCGGGCCCCTGGTTCGGTCACTCGCTCTTGCGCGAGCAGTTCGTGCCGCACACGACGCTGGTCTACTCGGTCGGCCTGGCGCTCGCCATCGCCGGCGCAGCGTTGGCCATCGCCTCGCGTTCGCTGCTGGGGCGCAACTGGAGCGCCACGGTCGAGCTGAAGCGCGACCACGAGCTGATCACGCGCGGCCCCTACCGGTTCGTCCGCCATCCCATCTACACGGGCCTGCTGCTGCTCTTCCTGGGCAACGCGGTGATGGTGGGCGACTGGCGCGGACTGCTGGCGGTCGCCATCGTGTTCGCGTCGTTCTGGCGCAAGCTGCGGCTGGAGGAGCG